>JBGTAO010000289.1:0-7817 GCA_041749835.1 Gemmata sp.
TGGCATGATCTCCCGGGTCCGCTCCCGCCGGGCTGCGAACTCGAAATAGACCGGTGCAATCAGAATCACAGCCGCCGGAATCCAGAGGCAGAGAATGGTGGGGAAGAGCATCCAGAAACTGGCCCGTTGTGCCTTCGCGTCAGCTCGTTGCCGGGCGCTCACTCGCAGGTTCGTTGCGAACTCCATGAGGCCCGTGGTAATGTCGTTGCCGAGCCGCTGCGATTGCCCGAGGATGATCGCCAGGTTCCGCACTTCTGGCAGTTGAGATCGATTCGCCCACTGCTCAAAGGCGACATTCAGGTTGAGCATTTCCGTTTGGCGGATCACGATGTCCAGTTCATCCGTCATCAGCGGAAACGCATCTTGTAGCTGCGCTGTGACTCGCTTCAACGCGCCGTTGAGGCCCTGCCCGGCCAGTAGTGCAATCGAGACCATGTCGGCGAAGATCGGCAAGCCGCGTTCGATCTCGCGGCTGCGCGTCTGCGCCTTCGTGAAGATGTACAATCGCGGTATCGAGTAGCCCAACACCGCTAAAAACAACCCACCTGCCGCCACGTACGGCATGATGGGAGGTTCAACAATCAAGGCAGCAGTGACGGCAGCAAAGAGCGGCGTGAGGATGAGCACGGCCCGGACCGCGCGATACTCGGCCAAAGCCTTGGGACCATACATACCAGCCCGCACTAACTCAGGAAGAATCTCCTCCCGGTCGCGCGTCTCACCCGGGAGACCGCTGGATAGCACATCCGTCATGTCGCCCAGAACAAGCTCTGGCGACGAATCCGGACCCACCTCATTGGAGAGAAGGCGTTGTGGCATCTCCTCGGGGCGCAGGAAGAGCTGGTAGATCGCCAGGCAACCGAGCGAGATTCCCGCTGCAGCAACAACAAACCAGCCCCATTCGTCCATGGCCAAATCCCCCAGTACGCCGACACGGTGTG
Organism: Gemmata sp.; assembly: GCA_041749835.1. GTDB lineage: Bacteria > Planctomycetota > Planctomycetia > Gemmatales > Gemmataceae > Gemmata. The sequence continues at coordinate 942 of JBGTAO010000289.1, forward strand.
AACTGCTGAAGCGATCAGGACCCGATCAATAATCCACTTTCAAGATCCGCCAAAGCCAGAACACCCCAATGATTTCCAGTACACCACAAACGGCGAGGATGCCCCAGCCGGTCGGGTTGGTTAGGAACTCTTGAACATGTTCGGGATCCAACAGAGCGTACAACAGGAGCATCACCGGTGCAGCCGCCCCCAGTGCGATGGCGACAATGCGCGACTGTGCCGTAGCAGCGAAGAACTGCCCCTGGAATTGATTCCGGTCGCGCACGCTATCAGCAAGCCGTTCGAGCAACAAAACGAGATTCCCACCTGTTTGGGAATACAGCCCCATCGTCGAAACGAGCAGATCGAAATCCAGCAACCGAACGCGATCCGCCGTTTGCTGGAGTGCCGCGGTTGGCCCCATTCCCAGCCGTAAGAGTGCGGCCGTGTGCGCGAACTCTTCTGAAAGCGGCTTGTTCCCGCGCTGGGCGTAGTATTCCAGTGATTGCTCCAAGGATTGCCCCGCTCGAACTGAACCCGCTAGCATGCGGTAAGCCTCAGGGATTTGATCCTGGAGTTTCCAGCGATACCGCCTGTACGAAAGAGCAATGACCGCGAGTGGAACACCCAACCCCAGGAACACCCCCAGCGCCGCCAGACCGAACGTACCCTTCCAGATGAAAAGGACACTTCCGAGTACCACTGCCAGTAAGAACATGACCGCGAGGGCACCGGTCGGCGTCGCGTCAAAACCGGAGCGTTCAACGGCAACCTCGAACCAGTTGTCGAAGCGGCCACGTGTCCCGACTTGCTCCTCCTCTTGGAGTTGAGCAGGTACCAGCCCAACGCCGCTATCCCCGCCGATCTCCGAGAGTCGACGATCCGATGCCGAGCGGCGCTCGCGGATGCCCCGTGCTGTCAGGAACACCAGTAGCAGGCCCATCGTAATAGCAACAGCGAATGCAGCGATAACCACGCGAATACCCTCGGTGACCAGGCACGACTGAACCCGGATCAGGCCTCCGGCAAAACCCGCTCCTCGAACATGCTCTCGGGCAACTCGATACCCATGGCCGCCAATTTCTCCACAAGACGAGGCTTGTAGCCGGTCACGTAGAACTCTCCGAATGCCGCGCCATTGCGAACCCCTTTTTGGCGATACCCATAGATATCCCGAATGTGATACGGCGACGGCTCGGTGCCTAGCACCTCCGATACCCGAATCACTTTTCGCATCCCGCCCTTTAACCGGGCCAATTGAACCACCAATGTGATGGCCGTTGTGATGTAATAGCGGATCACGGGCACGGGTAACTCGAATCCTGCCATCATCACCATCATCTCCAAACGCGTGAGTGCATCGCGCGTATCGTTGGCGTGGATGGTGGTCAACGAGCCCTCGTGGCCAGTATTGAGTGCTTGTAGCATATCGAGCGCTTCGCCCCCGCGAACCTCACCGACGATGATACGATCGGGCCGCATTCGCAGGGCGTTACGCACCAGCTCGCGCTGTCGGATCTCACCCGTTCCTTCCACATTCGCAGTTCGAGTTTCCAGGGACACGACGTGCCGCTGTCGCAGCTTCAACTCCGCCGAATCTTCGATCGTAATCAGTCGCTCTTCACCCGGAATAAACTGCGAGAGCGCATTCAGAAGCGTCGTTTTCCCGCTGCCCGTGCCCCCCGAAACGAGAATGCTCACGCGGGCTTCGACCGCCGCCCTTAAGAGCCCCAGCATCTCCGTGGGCATTGTCCGATTCGCGATGAGATCCTCACCACCCAGGCGGACACCGAATCGCCGGATGGAAAGCACCGGACCGGTCAGCGCCAGTGGGGGAATAATGGCGTTCACACGTGAACCGTCTTCCAGCCGTGCATCGACCATGGGCGACATTTCGTCGGCCCGTCGCCCCACGCGCGCGGCGACCCGCTGCACAATCTGCAACAAGTGGGCATCATCGTAGAAGCGGACGTTGGTCAACTCCAGTCGCCCGTTCCGTTCGACATACACCGAGTGCGGCCCGTTCACGAGAATATCACTGATCGTCGGATCGACCATGAGCTGATCAAGTGGCCCGAGCCCGAACACCTCGGACATAACTTCTTCAGTCAGAAGCTCGCGTTCAACATCGTTGAGCAACTCCGGTGCGTTGGCACTGAGTTGAGCTGCCAGGCTACGAACCTCCCGGCGCATTCGGTCCGGAGTCCAGCGATTCAGCTTGGAGAGATCCAGCGTCTCAACAATGCGTTTATGGATTTCCGTCTTGAGACGGTGATAGCGGGTATTGAACCCATCAGAAGGGGGTCGGTCTTTGGTCATGGCAGGGTCTGTGGTCCGTGGTCTGGGCCGCCGGAGATTCTCACACCGGGGCCGGGCCTTGGCCTCCCTGCCGAGTTCGCTTTGCGAAAACTACCGGACCGTTCCGAGCCGGTCCTTGAGCTCAGTTGCTAACCGATACAATTCCCGTGTGACGCGAGCCCGCCGGGCCACCTGCACCAAGGGACGGCCCTCGGTGAGGGATCGATTGACCGCACGTGGATCATCCGAAAGCCAGCCGGCGACCGTGGTTTGGAGTGCTTCCTGTGCCTTCTTCCACGGGATTTGACCCGCCTGGCCATAACGGTTCCCAACGAGCGCAATTCGCTCCGTGGTCACACCCTTCGTTAACAAGTCTTGCGCATAGCGACGGGTCAACCGCACCGAAGGCGGGTCGAGCCGCGTCACGAGGACGACAAGATCGGCATGCCGGGCGACTTGTTCCAGGTTCTCACCACCCGCGTGCCCACCATCGACAATCGTCCAGTTATACAGGGTGCGAAGGAGAATCTGGAGATCGCGGAGCATCACCGGCGTCAATGGCTCGGTTTGCAAAGTTTCCGGAGCATACGCAAGGATATCGACCCCCGCAGGGTGGCTCACAGCCGTGTCGCGGATCATGCTCACGTCCATCCGGTCGCTTTCCCGCAGGAGATCACCCAGGGAATGTCGTGGCGTGAGATCGAGATTCAGCGCCAAGTCGGGCACCTGATCGCCAAGCTCTGTTAGTGCAATTGGCGTTTTCCCTGCCATGCCGAACGCTAAACCCGTGGCGACCGTTGTTACGCCGGTGCCAGGCAAAGCCGCTGTCACCAAGACCACACGCCCACGCTTGCCCGTGCTTCTTCCTTCCTGGCGAACTTGTTCTGCGGTACTCAACAGCCCCTCCCTTACGCCATCAAGCGGCCAGACATCCGACGCACCAGCGGCAATTGCTTGTTCGCGATAAGTCGCAACTTCACCAAGGGTCACCGCGTAGACCGGAACTTCCGCCTGGGTCGTAGCAGCCTTTATGGAACGTAACGATTCTTCCGGGCTCGGCTCAATACACACTAGCACGAAATGGACGGCCGGTTCTCGGGAAAGCCGCAAACGGAGATCGTTCAGCGGCACACAGTCGGGGGAGGCGCATTCCAGGCCAACACGTAACGCCGCACGCCGGCATTGATCACGACTGGTGGATTGATCACCGGAAATCAGGACCCGCATTCCGGTCTTCCTTCACGCTACAGGCACAACTCTGGGGCGAAACTTTACTGGGCCAATCGTACACGCACGATGGTTTTGTTATTCGCCCAGAATGCTGGCGGGTTCGCCCGGCTTTCGGTCACAGCAGAAGCCTGGTGCAGAACCGCAGGTTGCAAGGTCAGGGCCAGGCCACCTTCCGGGGTGGCCGATACCAATACTATTCGAGCCGCCATCCAACCCGTGACGTGCAGCGTTCCCGTCTCTTCATTCAGCTTCGAGAAGAGCGGGAAGATCCAGGGCTCGGCCCGCTGGGCTGCACTTCGAAGTGACTCGTCAATCTTTTGCCGTCCGGGTGTATTGGGCTTGGGACAGCCCGCCGTCCCGGGCACAGGAAGAATGTTATCCGGTCCCAGAACCAATCCGCTACCGTATTTTGCTTCAATTTGAGCGCGAGTGACACCTTCACGGAGTTGGGTTACCGTCTCATCAAAGGAATCAACACCGAGTTGAACAAACGCGGCTGGCACCAGTTGATCGCCGGGAGCCCGGGGGCCTAACACCACCACAATTTCGGGAATCAGATCCTGGCCTGGCACCCATTCACCCGTAACCGCATCCTGTTTCCATTCATCGGTATCGGTGCGGCAATGGGCGTCCCAACCCATGGGCAACAAACCGATGTGATCGGTCAGAACACCAATTGGCATCAGAGGCACCGGGGCATCGACAGTCGGTCGAAACCCAACAACCCGATGATCGAGCATGACTGTGGACCGAGCACGAACGGCGCGATCCGGGGATGCACCACCAAACGGAGCATGAATGGGGTCACGGGTATTCGTAACCCGAACTGTGTTGATATTGTGCCCCGCCCACTCGGCTTCACTGCACAGTGCGACCTGAAACACACTCAGGGGTTCATCGAGATAGCCGAAAACAATATCGCCATCTGGATCATTTTGAAGATTGGGAGAGAGCTCGAGTCGCTTGCCGGCCGAGACATTCTCGTGCCCCACCCTCATGGCCATGGATCGGGCTGCTTGCAATCGTGGGCGATCGCAGCCGAGATCATTCCGCAAGAGGTCATCATGCACCATCGCCAATCCAGCAGCAAGCGCGGCTGCATCGGCTCCATTTTGCGACTCCGTTCGGGCATCACGAATCATTCCCACATAGACCACCAAGCCCACGAGTAGCAGCAACACCGGGAGGACAATCAATGTCATCACGCTGCTCGCGCCGGCGTGCCGACTTGTGACTTTCGCACGCAACATCGATGAGCCCCCGTGATCGGGAAGGTGTAGTTATGAAGATGGCCCGGCACAGCCGGGCCTCTGGAAGGCAGCAGAGTTCATGTCAGGGGCAAATCATGGCTTGCCAACCACAGGGCTGGTATCCTTCTTATTCGCACCACATGTCGCACATTCTTTACCTGTGGCATTCGGCAGACTGAAAGTGTAGCCAGCAGACTGAACCTTGCCGTCACTCGCTCCTGTACCATTCCCGCCGTTCGGCTGGGCAGTTGCACCGCCCGTGAAACCGCCCACACCCATCTCAGGTGCTTGGGCTGCTGGTGAATCCGAACCAGTTGGTTGTCCGCTACCATTCACGGGTGGCACATACCCCTTGGGGAAGAGGAACGCATTCGGAGGCGATTGAGCCGAGGCAGGTGCAACCGACGTTCCCGCCTTTTGAACACCAGCGTAGTGCGTGGTAACGACCAGTGGCCTCGGCAGCGGCTGAGGCTTCGGAAGAGGTGCCGTGATCTTGAAGATTCGCATCAGGTCCGCATCGGTCACCGTGATGGCACCTTTCTGAATATCTTCCACTCGCTTATCTTCAGTTGAGTATTCCTGGCTGGTGGGGTCGGAGAACGACCCGTTCGTCTTGGTCGGAGGCAGAGTGGGCTGTAGGCTCAGTTGACCATAGGACTGGGCGTATTCGATCAGGGCTGCACGATACGCATTGGCCTGAAGCGTAAAGTTCAGAGGCTTATCATCCGGGTCCATGGCCGAGACTTGCCACAGATTGTTGCGCTTCATGATGATTTTGCAACCACGAGCGATGCAAGCCGTACGGACAACTTCGCGGTCGCCATCGGAAACCTTAGTCGTCAGCAAGACATCAACAAACTCACCAACCCGGATCACTCCACCACCAGCCTTGTCTTTGGGCATGCTGACGTTTACCGCGCGGTTGCCCGGTTCCAGGCGTGAGCTGAGGGTCTCGGGAAGGTTGGATTCGTTGAAGAAGTCGCGGAAAAGAATCTGGTCCGCGAGGATGTTTTGACGAGGTGTCCGCATGTGTGCAGCGGTCACCAGTGCCGGCATCAGGCGATCACGCCAGTTGGTGCCGAACTTGGATTGCAAGAACTCTTGTTCTTCTGGGCGGATTTCACGAATACCGACTTGGTCCGAAGTCACAGTCAGATCTTCGAACAGGTTGGTCTTGGCGACCAACACTCGGACGGGAGGCACCTTTTCTGGTGCGGGGGGTGTCTTCTTGTCGAAGAGCCCGGCGTATTTCGCCCCGGCTGCTGCGGCAAGTCCAACGAGCAACGATAATGCGATCGCAAAAACGGTGCTGGCTCTCATGGGCGTCGACCTCAAAGATTTCCGGCACAGACGGAATCGGTCTGGAGTCCAGACCGGGTTACTGCGGGCGACGAGCGGGGCATCCAGCCAGCCACCAACTCCGGGTGGGCTCGGGGGGTTGATCACGCGGGCCTCGTTGGCCCAATCGACAACTATTCGCGAAGCATGACCGTCCGCCCGACTAGCAATTCCGTGGGGCGTATCGGAGCCAACCGGGTGGCCGTTGCATGCTGAGCTTCGATCTCAATTCTCACTTCGATCAATCCACCTGGTGGAACGGCATCCAGGCTGGATGCTGCGTCAGTTTCGCTAATCACGGGGCCAACGTAAATTGAGGTATTCGCTGCCCGTTCGCGTCCGAGTACCGCTTGTACAGCATCTTGAATTTGTTCTGGTGTACCGCCAAGGGCTGCTACACGAGCCCCGCGGCCACTGGCTTCGCTCAGCAGTTGTTCAGTGATGAGCAGATCCGCGATGCCAATCATCCCCAAGACCGTGATCATGAACAGCGAGAGGGCGAAGATCGCTTCGAGTGCTGCAACGCCACGACGAGAGGCTCGGTCAACTGTCTTGGTGCGATTGGCGATCATGGTTGGGCAAACCTTGAGTCGTTACTGGTGCCGTTTTCGGAGCGGCAAGTTGGAGCGGAACCCGAAACATCCAGAGTAAAATAATCGCTGTCGCAACAGCAATTGGCAGTGAATACGTCACTCGCAGCTTTCCAGGTCGAGCGACCCGTGCCCCTTCCTTGGGCCGTTGCATCTGCTCCATCGATCGCTTGATCTTTCGGGGCGCGAAG
>JBGTAO010000290.1:0-2086 GCA_041749835.1 Gemmata sp.
CTCCAACCCGAGGCCGCTCGTGCCCGTGCAGATGGAACTCCGCCGGATCATCATCAGCGAGGTCGACGACCATCAGGTGATCATCCTCAAAGAAGTGGATGGCGATCGGAGCTTTCCGATCGTCATCGGCATCTTCGAAGCCACCAGTATCGATCGCCGCGTCAAGGGAATGCACTCGGCACGGCCGCTCACGCACGATCTCATTACTGCGGTGGTCGAGCAACTCGGTGGCGAGATTCAAGATATCGTGATCAGCGATCTCCAGGATCATACGTACTTTGCCCGGTTGCGCATCCGCAAGGAAGGCGAACTCGTCGAGGTGGATTGCCGCCCGAGCGATGCTGTAGCACTCGCCGTGACCGCGCGCGTGCCGATCTATGTGAACGAGGAAGTGCTGGGCGAAGCGCTGGACGAAAGCTGATTGGTCTGGCGAATGGATGAGGTGAGCCCCACCGGTCCAGAGCCGAAGAGCGGTCGGGACGACCGCGGTCCCAGGCACGGATCAAGAGCGTTCGGCGGCTGTGGCTTCTTGATCCTGGGACCGCGGACCTCTGGTCCGCTCCTCGTATTTGTGCGGTCGGGACGACCGCGGTGCCAGGGGAGCACTTCCGGTAGCTCGCACCAGAGCGGTCGGGACGACCGCGGTCCCGGGGGAGTAACCTCGGCGACCGCGTGTTTTTCCTCTTTCCTCTTTTCTCTTTCCTGGGACCGCGGACCTCTGGTCCGCTCTTCGTATTTGTGCGGCCGGGACGACCGCGGTCCCACGGAAGCGGCGGTGCTCACACCGCTGGCTGCTGGAGTGTGGCTGCAATTCCGCCGTGCGAACCGTTGAGTAGGCTCTCCAGAACGGCGATCGCGGGCTTCTGGCGCTGTTCGGTCATCTCGGTCACTAAATTGAGCACAGCATGGTTCAGCGGACACGGTGTCCCCGTTTTCTCGGCCAATGTGATCAGATAACCGTTGTAATTGGCGATTTCGGTGCGGCCTTTCTCGATTTCACCAGCCATAGAGCAGTAGGTGCCACGCAGTGATGGTTCGAAGAACTTCGCCATCATCCCGGCCAGCCAGCGCTGCCGCAGAATCCAGGCCACAGTAGACGGGTGAAACGGCCCGACTTTGCCAAGTGGAAGGTCGGCCGCGGAGAGAATGCGGTGGTTCTCTTGCAACAGGCCAAAGAAGAGTTTGCGGGCCACTGGCAACGAGAGCAACTTTCCGTTGTCGATGCCGGCGGCGGCGGCGAGGGGCGAGATCGCGGCGTTGTACATCAGCTTGCTATGCTTGATCGGCCCAATGTCCGTGACCGGCACAACCCGGAACAATTCGTTCGATTGCAGGAAGCGGGCCAGGCGTGGGCTACTCAGGTGCAGTTCGCCCGGTCGGGTGATTCGGGTGTGCGGCCGTTGCGGATCGCACTCGGAGACAAACGATGCGATGCCTTCGGTGGTATGCCCGTGCGCGATCAACAGCGGATCAAAGCCATTCTGAATGGGTATCAGTTCCACGGTAGCCGGCACGCGATCCAACACGGGGGCGTTGTCGTAGCACTTGGTACAAAGCAACACGCAGCCAGAAGTTGGCGGCGACCAATCGGCGAATGGAACGAACGTGGCACGCTGGGCGGGCCGCGTGTCGACACGAACGCCTTCGGATTGGCCGGCTAGCACTTTGCTGGTTCGAGCTTCGATAAACGTGACTGCGTGCCCTGCGGCGGCCAGGGCATAGCCAACGGCGCAGCCGATTCCACCGGCTCCCACAATGTGGATCACGTCCATGTCCGGGTTCCCCAACTTGAATCCGATACCATCCGCTGGTAGGTTACGGAATCAAGCTCCTGAAGAGCGTTCGAATCGCCTGGAGCGAGGCGGAGCTTCATGCCACTCACCCTCGAACAATACGTTGAGCGACTCGACGAGCGAACCGATTTGCCCTGGCCGGTCGGCCCGCAACCCGATCCGCCCAAAGCCAAGCCCTCGCTGCACAAACTCCCCGTGAAGGCGGTCTTCTGGACTGTCTATGGCACCCTTGTTGCCATACCTGGTGGGGAGCTGCAATTCGAGCACACGCATGACTTCGTCACCGATGCGGC
>JBGTAO010000291.1:0-4331 GCA_041749835.1 Gemmata sp.
GACCGGCTTCGGCTCGTCGGCAGCCAGTCGCGTCACACCGACGCTCACCAACAGAGCGGCGCAACCAGCAAAGGCCGACGCCGCGAGCCATCTCGTGCCGACACGCAACATACGCTGTCTCCCAAATGAGAATGCGATACACCGCCAGATGAGCGGGCCACAACACATTATTCAATCACTCTCGGCAGTGGAATGCCAGAGCAATCGCTTGATTGCCGAACTTGTTACATTCGGAAGATCCCGATCTTCCGAATCGGAATCTCTCTGACAGCTCCCACGCGAGCCTTCGGACGGCTGAGCGTGTCCGTCATAAGCTGTACGTGTCCTGCACTCCCGAGGTTCTTGCGCCATGCCGTTCGAGAAGGTTGAATCATCGGTCGATTTCCCGTTGCTGGAACGGACAATCCTGCAGTTCTGGGACGAGCACGACATCTTTGCCAAGCGCAAAGCTCTGAACGTAGGCAAGCCGAGTTGGAGCTTCCTCGATGGCCCCATTACCGCGAACAACCCGATGGGTGTGCATCACGCCTGGGGTCGCACCTACAAAGATGCCTACAACCGCTACTTCGCCATGACCGGCCACGAGCTGCGTTATCAACAGGGATTCGATTGCCAGGGCTTGTGGGTGGAAGTGGAAGTCGAGAAGTCGCTTGGCCTCAAGAGCAAGCGCGACATCGAGAACCTCGTGCCGGGCGACCCCGAAGCGAGCATCGATCGGTTTGTGCAGGCGTGCAAGGATCGCGTGAACGAGTTCGCTCGCGTCCAGAGCAACCAGAGCATCCGCCTGGGTTACTGGATGAACTGGGATCGCACCGACGCCGACTGGGCTAAGAAGCCGGACGACCGCAAGTCCTACTTCACGATGAGCGAGGACAACAATTACACCATCTGGAGCTTCCTGAAGAAGTGCCACAGCAAGAAGCTTGTGTACCGCGGCTACGATGTGATGCCGTGGTGCGGGCGTTGTGGCGTCGGTCTCTCCGAGATGGAGATGAAGGAAGGGTACAAGTGGGTCGAACACCGTGCGGTGTTCGTGAAGTTCCCGCTCAAGGACCGGCCCGGCGAGAACTTGCTCGTCTGGACCACGACACCCTGGACGCTCACCAGCAACGTGGGCGCTGCGGTGAACCCCAAGCTCACCTATCTGAAGATCAAGCTCAAGAACGAGATCTATTACCTCTCCAAGGGGGTGTTCAAGATGAACCGCATGGAGGCGAGCGCCAGCGACGATTCCGATGAAGCCGAGGCGGGCGCAACGGGTGCCAAGAAACGCCGCGAATGGCTCGATGGTGTGCCCCACCTCACCACCATCGAGCAGATGTTCAAGTCCAAGGCCGGCAAAGGCGACAACTACGAGATCGTCGGCGAGGTAACCGGCGAGCAAATGCTGGGCTGGGAATACGTGGGGCCGTTCGACGATCTGCCAGCGCAACAGCACGAATACGGCTTCCCGGAGGAGGTGGCCCAGGTCACGCGGCAGAGCGGGAAGTGGCCGGCGAAGACCGCGGCACAATCGCACCGCGTGATCTCGGGTGGCGACGATGTGACCGAGAGCGAAGGAACTGGCATCGTTCACACGGCTCCGGGTTGCGGTGCCATCGACTACGTGTGGGGCCAACAGAACGGCTTGCCGCCGGTTGCGCCAATCGGCGACGACGGCTGCTTCCACACGGGTTTTGGTAGTCTTGCCGGGCAGAACGCCGCCGACCCTATCACAGCCGAGGCGGTCTTCGAGTTGCTCAAGGCCAGCGACCGGTTGTTCGCCACCGAACGCTACGTTCACCGCTACCCGCACTGCTGGCGTTGCAAGACGGAACTGCTGTATCGCCTCGTCGATGAGTGGTTCATCAACATGGGGCCGAAGCAAGCGGAAGAAGGCTTCCGGGGCGACATCATGAAGGTGGTCAAGAACCCCGAGGTGAAGTTCCTGCCCGAAAGCATCAACGGCACCGCGCGCGAGCTGGACTGGCTGCGCAACATGGGCGACTGGATGATCTCGAAGAAGCGTTTTTGGGGGCTGTCGCTGCCCATCTGGGTGGACGAGAAAGACCCCACGCAGTTCGAGGTGATCGGCAGCCGCGAGGAGTTGCAGGAGCGGGCTGTCGAAGGTTGGGCCGAGTTCGAGGGGCACACGCCGCACCGCCCCTGGGTGGACAAGGTGAAGATTCGCAACCCGCGAACCGGGAACCTGATGTCGCGCATTCCCGATGTCGGCAACCCGTGGCTCGACGCCGGCATCGTGGCGTTCTCCACGTTGAAGTACAACAAGGACCCGGAATACTGGAAGAAGTGGTATCCCGTCGACTTCATCACCGAGAGTTTCCCCGGCCAATTCCGCAACTGGTTCTACGCGCTGTTGGCACTCAGCACCATGATGAGCGATGGCCAACCGCCCTTCCGGGTGCTGCTCGGTCACGGTTTGGTCCGCGATCAGTTCGGCCACGAGATGCACAAGAGCGCGGGGAACTCGATCGAGTTCGTGTCGGCTGCCGATGCGGGTGGTGTCATCAAAGACCCCAAGGGAAAAGAGATTCCATTTCGGGCTATTGGCGCGGATGTAATGCGCTGGCTGTACGTCCGGCAGAACCCCGCCGCGAACCTGAACTTCGGGCCGGACCCCGCCGACGAGGTTCGCAGCAAGGTCTTCTTCAAGCTGTGGAACACCTACGCCATGTTTTGCAACTATGCCACCGGCGACGGCTTCGAACCAAGCGACGCAGAAGTGCCCGTGGCCCAACGCCAGGATGTCGATCGCTGGTTGCTCTCCAACTTGCAACTGCTGGTTCAGCAAGCCCACACCGCGTTCAGTAGTTACAACGTGATGGCGTTCGCTCTCAAGGCCGAAGAGTTCATCGAAAGCGATCTCTCGAACTGGTATGTGCGCCGCAACAAGGATCGCTTGCACAGCCGCAACAGCGAACTTGACAATGCCGGCCGGCAAGACAAGCGTGCCGCGTACCAGACGCTTTACACCACCTTGACCACGCTTTGCAAGCTGTTGGCACCGTGTGTGCCATTCGTGACCGAGGTGATGTGGAAGAACTTGCGCCGCGAAACCGATCCGGAAAGCGTTCACCTCTGCGATTTTCCCGTGGCCGATCCTTCACTGATTGACACCGCGCTGTCGCAGGATATGGCGACTGCGCAACGTGTCATCACCCTGGGCTTGTCGGCACGGCAACAGGCGAAGTTGAACGTACGGCAACCGCTGGCGGAACTAGTGGTGGCACCCGTGAGCGAAACCGAGGGGAAGGCCGTCGAACGCTTCCGCGACTTGATCGAGGACGAACTGAACATCAAGGCCGTGCGACTGCATACCGGTCCAGAATCGCTTCTGACGATCACCGCCCGACTCAACAAGAAGACGGCCGCAGCCAAGTTGGGGCCGAAGCTCAAAGAAGCCGAAGCGGCGCTGGCGGGGCTAAACGCAACCGAGGTGGATACGCGGTTACGCAGTGGTCCCGTGGAACTTGCCGGTGTGCCGCTCGATTCGACCGATATCGTTCGTGAGTTCGCCGCGCAACCGGGCTGGGCCGGAGTCGCCGAAAAGGGATCTCAGGTTGCCATCGCCACGATGATCAGTGAAGCGTTGAAGCTGGAAGGGCTCGCCCGCATGGTGATCCGCCAGGTGCAGGACACCCGCAAGAACGCCGGGCTCGACCTTCTGGACAAAATCGCGCTTCACCTGGCAGCCACCACGCCGGAACTGACCAAGGCCATCGCCACGCACCAGCAAACCATCGCAACAGCGGTGCAAGCAACGCAGTGGTCCGACGCGCCGCTGAGAGGTGCGGCACATGCGGCCGAGGTAAAGGTGGACGGCCAGGTGCTGCAAGTACTATTGCGAAAAGCAACAACATAGCGGTGGCTTTAGCTACCGCTGCTGAACGGTGGCACCGCTGCTGAACGGTGGCTAAAACCACCGCTAAACGAAACCATCGCCGCTGTTGGACAACATAGCGGTGGCTTTAGCCATCGCTGCTGAACGGTGGCACCGCTGCTGAACGGTGGCACCGCTGCTGTTGGACAACATAGCGGTGGCTTTAGCCACTGCTGCTGTCGATTCTGGCGTCAATCCGCTAGTGGTCTATTGCAGCTCAATCGTAGGGTAGAGCTTCTTAAGCTTCACGCGGGCGTTGGCGGTGGTGAACTGCCAATCGACTTTGACGACCGCCGCGTTCCGAGTCTTCTCCCACGCAGCGACTTCTTTCTTCAACGCCGCCGCGTCCGGGATGCGTCGATCCAAGCACTGACGGGCCAGCACGCTCAGTTCCATCTCCGCCACGTTCAGCCAACTGCCGTGCTTGGGCGTGTAGTGCCACTCGAACCGC
>JBGTAO010000292.1:0-13012 GCA_041749835.1 Gemmata sp.
TTTGTGATTCCGATCGCACCTCAGGAATTACGATTTCCACCAAAACCCCCCAGTCCGGTTTGGGAGATCTTCAACGGTCGCAAGGCAACTACGAGCCTGGCCGCGCTCGAGCCTCTCAAGCGAATTGCGGCTAATGCGCCGTCGTTTATTCAGGTGCAATCGTTCCGTGGTGAGATGGCCTACCCGCTCGCCCGGTTCCCCCGAGGCTGTAGTTACGAAATTAATAGTGTCGATCGAATTCTGCCCAACGATGTCTGGTTCGCGATCGGTGGCGATGGCCCCGATAACACGAACGACATGCCCTATCATTTCCTGGCGATGGCGGACCACAGTGTCTTCATCAACCAGATGCTGCTGGAACCCGACACAGACAATCTTGAACTTACCTATCGAGTCATCGACTACCTGCAAGGTCCCGAGAAACGCACCCGTTGTGTCTTCTTCGAGAATGGCCGAGTCGCGGATCGATTCGATGGATTGCGAAAAGCGTTTGCTCGCCCGCCACCGCCACTCCCGCAAGTCGATATCAGCGGCATGCAGGACAAACTTGTGGACCTGGGAAACGCAATCGTGGATCAGGTTCAGACGAACAACGTGATGAATAATATTGTGGTGCAGGCGGCAGGCTTGCCAGCAATCATTCGCTTCTTCCTGGTGCTGGGTGCGGGCCTCGCTGCGATCATTTTGCTGCGGCGAGTTTGGAGTTATCGGCGGGTGGCCACTGTCCCTCCACCTCCGTTTGTAGTGGGAGCTCCCGAAGGTCCACCGGGGGTCTTTGAGCGACGGCAAAAAGAGTTGTTCCGCGGGAACAACCTTTATGAACCGGTCCGTGCGCAGGTGCAACAATTCTTCCAAACCGTGGGAGTAACCGGTAATCCTGGGCCGATTCCACCCCGTATTGTGATCTCCACCGTGGTCCGGAAACCGGAAACGCTGCGGGTTGCCATCCGGGATTTCTGGCGGATAGGTTATGGAGAATCGAAAACGTTGACGGTGAAACGGTGGCAAGAACTGGAATCGTACTTCAAGCGTGTTCGGCAAGCGTATCTTGATGGCAAATGGCACTTTGAAATCGATAGCCCTGGGAGTGTGGTATGAGTGTGGCCCCGTCGGCAGGCCCCGGTACAACGGCTGGTGTGGCACCCGATAACCGCGCCGCACATGAGCTCGCGCAGCAAGCCCGCCAGCTTGCGCAGAAGGTCACCGCTGAGGTTGCTCGAGTGGTGGTCGGAGTGGAAGCCGTCACTCTGCAATTGCTCATCGCACTGCTCGCAGGCGGCCATGTCTTGCTCGAAGGTGTACCAGGAGTCGCCAAGACGACATTATCAAAAGTCTTCGCTCGGCTATTGGGCTGCCACTACCAACGAGTCCAGTTCACGCCCGATCTCCTCCCATCCGATGTCACGGGCACATCAATCTTTGATCGGAACAAGAACGATTTTGTTCTCCGCAAGGGGCCGATTTTTACCCAGGTGCTTCTGGCCGATGAGATCAACCGTGCGCCCGCGAAAACGCAGGCTGCGCTACTGGAAGCCATGCAAGAATACCAGGTCACCGTCGATGGTGCCTCACTCCCGCTCGACTTGCCCTTCATGGTGCTGGCGACGCAGAACCCCGTTGAGCAAGAAGGGGTTTATCGATTACCCGAGGCTCAACTGGACCGATTCCTGTTACGGGTGGAAATGGGTTATCCCGGGTTCGACCACGAAGTGAACTTGTTGCGGCTTTACAGTAAGCCCATTGTGGAAGTTACCCCGATGTTCAACCCCGAGATCATTCTGGCGCTGCAGCGCAAGCTACCCGCCGTGTTCGGAGCCGACAAGCTCTTCGAATATATCGTCCAATTGGCCGAGGCAAGCCGCCGCCATCCCGATGTGGCCCTGGGTGCCAGCCCACGTGCGGCGCTCAACCTCTTGCGCTGTGCCCGGGCCCGCGCGGTCCTGGAAGGTCGCCACTTCTTCACCCATGAAGATGTGCAGGCAATTGCGTTCCCCGTACTCGGCCACCGATTGATCCTGCGACCCGAGGCCGAGATCGAAGGCAAGCATGTCTCCGAAGTGGTTCGTGATATCTTGCAAGCTGTCCCGGTGTTCGAGACCCCGTGAGCATTCGTTCCGACTGCCAAGTGGAATCGATTTCCTTGTCTTGGACCCTCACCGCCCTGCCCCCTGATACCCACTGATGCTTACCGCACGCGGCTGGTGGTTCTTGATTGTCTTGCTCCTGATGCTCGTCATTGGAGCATTCATCACTCCCTATTTTTCAGTGGTCCCGGCGCTGGTAAGCCTGACACTGCTGGCCTGGTTTGTATGGGAATGGGCACTGTTTCACGCACGCTCGAACGGTGCGGTCTCACGGCTCGGAGTAACCCGGCATGTGCTCCAAGGTGGACGCGAAGTACCCATGGTTTGGGCGGGGCTCGGGTTCGAAGTTCGTGTGTCGATCAAGAACCCTGGCTCGTTCTCGATCCCCTTCGGTGTCTTCGAAGATCGGGCAGCAGTGGCGACCGAGATAATCGCCGGTTCGAAACAAGCGTTTGCGCGGCTCGAAGCCCGAGAATCGCTCGAAATCGTTTATACCCTCCGTTGCCCCGCTCCTGGGGTGTTACGATTTGAAGGTGTCCGTGTTCGTGTCGCCGACTTTCAGGGATTCTTCTACCGCCACGTGTTTCTCCGCGTGCCAGTCGAAATGTTGGTCCTTCCGCCACTCACCGACGATAAAGGCCGCCAGCGTGCCACCAAGCGATTCAACACCTTACCGCCTCCGGGCATCCACCGCCTTCGTCGCCCCGGTTCGGGAAGCGAACTGCTCGACCTCCGCGATTACCGCCCCGGTGATCCGCCCAAGATGATTGCCTGGAAAGCCTCGGCCAGGCGCGATCGGTTGATCACGAAAGAGTTCGAAAGCGATGTCCCCGTTCGTGCAGTCCTGTTCCTCGACACTTCCGAAGGTGTGCGGCTCGGGCCACCCGGCAACACACTGTTAACTCGACTGGCAAGCGTTGCTGCGGCCGTCTCACAGGCTGCTGCGGGGAACCGCGATCTGTTTGGCCTCACGACTTTCGACGAAACCGAAGCCAAGGTGATCCCCCCAGCTCGGACGCAGTTGCACATGATCAACGTGCTCCGCCAGCTCGCAGAAGTCTCGGCTTTGCAACCTTCCGCAATTGGTGTCCCCCCGGAACAACTCATCCGACGGGCGAACCCCTTGGCCCACGAGGTCTATCCAGAGTTGATGACCAAGAAAATCAACTCGTTGCCTTTCAGTCGACTCTGGATTCCCTTGCTGGACCGCAAATATGGCTGGGTGATCCTGGCGATGATTCTCCTTTCGCCATTACTGCTCATGGTAAAAGGGTGGACGACCGGCGTACTCAACTTTGCGGGTGCCCGAACCCCCGCACCGTGGCCGTTTCTGCTCAAGGTTTTCTGGTTCTTCCTGGTGTTTGCGGTCAGTATCTTCCCACCAGCAACCTTTGCCCTGATCTTCTGGGGGCTCCACGGTGTCCGAGGGTGGTTCGGTATCCGCCGCCGCGAGTTGACCCGACGGAAGCAACTCTCGGCTCTATTCGCAATTCAAGATGGTACCGGTGCGAGTGGCGTAGAACACTACATCGCTGATGACACCGCGTTCGCCAACCGAGTGTCGCAGTTCCTGCAGCGGCACCTGCTCCGCTGTCCCGTACCGCTCTACGACACCGAGGGTCGCTACCGCTTTCGCTGTCCCGCGAAGGCAACCGTACTGGCGAACGCGATGGTTCGGGCCGTGAGTCGAGCCCGCGATAACGAGCTGTATGTAATCCTGGCCGATCTCGCCGAGCTGGGACCAGATTTGATGCCGTTGGTGCGGGCTTGTCGGGTCGCATGTGCTCGCCATCACCACGTGCTCGTCATTGTGCCCTGGCCTTCCGATGTCCCACCGCCCGACCATCCGATAATCGAAGTGGACGAATCGATGGGGATCGATCCCACTGTGGCAGCAAGGGCCAAGACTACAGGCCAGCAAAAGGGCAAGACACCTTCAGTACGACAGCAACGCACGGTCCTGATCGCTGCCGCACGCCGATCCGTCATGATGCGTACGGTGCGAGACAGCTTGACCAAACAGTACCATGAACTGTTTCGGAATCTAAGGCGGGAGCTGGGGCGTGTCGGCGGCACTGTAATGCGGGTGAACGACGGCGATCCGGTGCAGCATGTCCTGGATCGGCTCGACCGCTTACGGGGGATGAGGAGTCGCCGATGAACCCGAAAGGACAGCCCGAACCTGCGGAACGCGCCCTGTTGCCCTGGGAGACCGATGGCTCCGTCAAGTTGATGCCTCGGGATGGTCTCCGCATGTTGGTCAACAACGTGGCCGTGCGAGGCTATTTGGTGGCCGCGCTTGCCGCACTGGCAATGATCTTCTTGATGTTGTTCAACCTCGGTAGCGACATCGGTGGCATCCTGATTGTGATTGTGGGTTTGCTCGGACTGCTCTTCCAATGGAGGACTGCGCCGGGCATCGTGCTCACCATCCTGACCTACTTCATGGTCTTCCCGTTCGGCATCCCGGGAGAATCGTTCGAGAACCGCTGGGAGATCGAAGAGGCTCGGTTCCGTGTCACAGATATCGTGCTTGTGCTGTCCGTGGTGGTGTACGTCATTGCGCAATATCGCGTCTATGGCCTGGCCCACCAGGCATTGATCTTCGAAAACAGCGTGCGGCGAAAAGAGGACCGACCCACACGCCGGCCGCCCAGCCTGATCCGACCGGCGGAAGTTGCGGTGATGGTCGGTATTTCGGTCGTGATGGTGATCGCGGGGCAAGTGCTTTGGTACGTACTCAATGGCTTCGAGGTCGCAACTACTGAAGAGTTTCCATTCAAGCCTTCCGAACCCGGTCGTTCGTTACGTCGACTGGAGCCCACCGGCGGCTTACCCGCCGGTGCAACGCGGTTCGTCCTTCTCGTAGGATTATTCTTCTTTGGTAGCCTCATCGCGCATCTCATCTTCGGATACTGGCGACTTCGCATGCTGGGCCAGGCCGAAGGGGCCATGATGGTTCTCGACTCGGGGTGGATCGAAACCAAGCGCGAACACCAGCGTGTCGCGCTCTGGCATGCGTGGGCACGCGAACGAGCTTCGCCCGGGCGAACCAGGTACACGGATTCTTCAAGTGAGGCCAAGCCATGAGATTCACCTACTGGGCACGCGAAATCGCCGGTTGGCTTCTGATACTCGCGGGGCTCTATGCGTTCGGGAGCGCTTATGTGTTGCTCCTGAACAAGCGGATCTTTGAAGCAGGTCCGATGACCTTTATCGGGTTTATCGTCTTCCGGGGCGGTATCCACATCCTCAAGGTGGCTGTGGCCGCACAGGCTGCTCGCAGGCTCCCTGAAACGCCAAACACGACTACCCGCCGCTTGATTCGTGGACCGATTCGCTCAGTCGGCCCGACACCCCCGAGCGCGGTGATCCCCGGCCGATCTGTGAAGTAGCCGTAAACGCGTGAGCCCCATGCTGACAGCATCGACCCGTGCAGTCGTATTCGATGTCGTCGGGACACTCCTTCATCCCCGCCCGCCCGCGCTGGAAATGTATTGGTCAGTGGGGAAAGAACTGGGGCTAGAACTCGCCCCAACCCAACTCCGCGAGCGATTTCTGGCGGCCTTCCAGGCGGAGGAGCAATTCGATCAATCCTTGTCTTGGATCACATCTGAAGGGCGCGAACGTGAGCGATGGCAGAGAATTGTTGCTACCACGCTCGCGGGAATATCGCAGCCAGAACTTGGATACCAGCAACTTTACGAGCACTTCGCGCGACCGGAATCGTGGGTACTGGCAACAGATACTCAGGAAGTGCTCTCGGAACTGAAGACTCGTGGTCTCAGCTGGGGGCTGGGCTCGAACTACGATTCCCGCCTGTGGAGTGTGCTCGAAGGTTTCCCTGAATTGGCATTACCGCGCGACCGTGTGTTGATCAGCTCAGTTGTGGGGTTTCGCAAACCCGCCCCAGAGTTCTTCCGGGCTCTCTGCCAATGCTTTCAACAGGAGCCGGGAGCGATCCTGTTTATTGGCGATGATTATCGAAACGATTATCTGGGTGCCCGGCAGGCAGGACTGCAGAGCGTGTTACTTGGCGACGACATGCAGATTGCCGCCACCACACCCTGCATCGCACGGCTCCGTGAGTTACTAACGTGTTGAAGGCTCCTCAGTCGTGATTGTGGCCGCAACGATTTCGAGCTTCATGTTCTGAGTCAGTACATCCCATTGCTTCCGCCACTTCTGGAAAGCCTTCCGGCCAGCCGGAACCCGACTCCGCAATGAAACGACAAGCCCCTCAAAGCCTTTCTGGACCCGCATCCATGTCTCGGGGGCATGAGCTTTCAGGTTTTTGCGCATGCTCGTGAGCCGGTTCAGGCCCACCACGGCATCCTGAATTTCGCCCAGGATTTCTTGCACCTGCTCCACCACAGGATAGACCTCTTCTCGAATCGTTTCCGGGAAGCACGAAGCAAAGATCTCCAGAGCGTAGCGGACGCGCTTGGCGAGAATGCGGAATTGATGCAGCGCGATCGGATCTGTTGGGTTGGCTTCCGCCGCAGCCGAGAATGCACCGAGTAGCACGCCGAACCGGTTCACGGCCAGTTCACCAAACGTAGTCGGAGCGTCCTCGGTTTTCGGTTCATGAACGTGATCTGTCAGCGCCTGGCTCTCTTCCAGAAACTCGGGGCCATGATCGAGCGCAACACGATGCAACCGCACCTGGGCCGCCGAACGCTCGCCCATGGCATATCCGGTCAGGAAATCGCGGGCAGGTTTACCCGTTGCACTGTTGAGAGCTTTCGCCTCTGCCAGGCCAAGCTGAAAGACATCCCAGTCTCGCGCATCGCCGGCTGCACGACGAAGGGTTCGGAGCGAAGCTTTCGCAGATCGGAGATGCTTGCGGGGCAAGCAATCCTTGAACACGCGCAGCGCAGCTCCGGCACGGCGTGTTCCGACTCGCAGTTGATGCACGTACTCCCAATCTTCATCAGGCTTCTCGGCTGCCAATGGCAAATACAGTCGCACAACTTCGAATCGGGTGCCCAACACCAACCGTGCGGCATCCGTGATCGCGATTTCCGGAGTGAGTCCGGCTATCCATTTTCCATCGGCCATGATCGGTGTACTCAGTCGGATGTGGTAGAAGAATCGCAAAGCTTACAAGCCTGGCGTAAAGTCCGCCCCGTAGAGTTCATTCACCCGTGCAGCCTGTTGCTTGGCCGCCAGCCAGGTCGATACTTCCTGGGTCTCCGCTAATAGCGTATCAACCTGTTGCCGTTCGTTGTCGAGTTCGGCAGCGATCTCGCCCGGGATCGGCAGATACACTCGTTCCAATTCTTCGCTGAGTTGTGTACTCAGTTTCTCCTCGAACCGGCCGCGAATGACCGGCCAGCGCACCGGCAAGAGCAAGAGAATGAGCAAGTGGAACACCACGATCACGATCAGGGGGACCATCACGACCAACGACAACTCAAACAGCCCGGGTGTGTACTGATTGACGATAAAGTTCCAGAGAATCACACCTGCAGTGGCAATAAACGAGAGTTCGGGAAGAATGTTCGCGAGCGTGCTCAGTGAGTTCCGGGTTACACGCCGCCAACCAGTCGGGTGCGTCGCTTCCTGTTCCACTTCGGCCAGTGCGTCGATCACACTTCGCGTAACGCGATCACGCCAGTCGATGCGGATTGTGGCAGCGGTCGGTTGGTTAAGCAGGCTCAGTGGGAATCCCTTCTGATCGCCTTCGACGAGTAACCGGTTGACCAACGCGGTCGTTCGCTGATCGAGCACGCGTTCGCCCGCCGTCCGGGAACATTCCTGGACAAACGCTCCCAAGTTCCATTCGACAGGGGTCTCAACACGTCCACCGCCGAGGATTCGGCCAGCAAAGGGTATGCGGTCACGCAGGTTGCTGCTGGCATAGCGCATGCGTGTGGTGAGTCGCATATACGCCGCCATCAGCCCACGGAATCGCTGCTGATCCTCGACACTGAAGTGGTGCTCCACTTCCGTCTGGTACGGTTCGAGCGTGCCAACGAGAACTTGCGTTTGAACAGCAGCCTCTTCGGACAGCGTTGATCGCCAGGCGACCTTCACCTTTTCGGCTTCTGCGGTCAGATCAGGGGGCCGAACGCCATCGATCACGCGGGCAAGCGTGTTGAGAAGTTGACCAACACCGCGGGCTTTGACGGCTTCGACTTCGAGTCGCGTGAGCCCTAACTCAAGCCAGTTGCGTAGCAGAGTGAACTGCTCACCTTCCGGAAGATCGGGCGGCGTTGGTGGTGGCCAGGTAGGCGATTGTTTTGCCGCATCGAGCCAGGCCTGTGCTGTGGTTCGAAACAGCATCGGGTTGGTAAAGCCTTCAGCCGTTAAATCATTGAGCAAGTCGATGTCAGGTCGGACGCCGCTTTCGCCGGTGTTACAGCGGTCCCATTTGTTGAGTACAAAGGCGAAGGCCCGTCGCTGCCGTTGTTCCTTGAAGAGATCCCATCCCAGGCGATCGTGATACTTCTCCTGGGAACCGACATATAGAACAATGTCGGCAACGGGTAACACGGCCAGAAGCTTCTCGCGGTTGGAAAGATCGTTCGAGTCCAGATCGGGGGTGTCCACGATCACCTTCTGAAGCAATCCCTCGCGGTCATGCTGGGCCAGCCGGCAGAGGCGCAATGCGGGATCCAGACGATCAGGTCGCACCGACTGGTGAAAGTAGACCACCGGGTCGCGTGTGGTGGGGCGCGTGAAGGCGGCCTGGGCAATGGGCGCTCCTGCGAGCGCGTTGAGTAATGTCGATTTTCCGACACCTGTGCCACCCATGAGCATGATCACCAGGAGCGGTCGATCAACATCCAGTGCTTCCGACTGTCGCCGTAAGTCCTCAGCCAATCCTTCTAACTCGGCACGTTGCAACATGGTCAATGGGAAGCGGCGGCGAACGTCGAGCCAAGCTCGGAGTTGGCGTTCCAATCCGCGCAGCAGTGGCGCGAGCGTCCGGAGCAGTGGCTGCCCCTCGGCATCAGCGGCAAGCGGCGTCTCCCGCGGAGTGTGCCCATCGGTCATAGTTTCTCCGGAGATGCGGCTTTCGATTGCTGTGTGGGCTGCACCTGCTCCTGCTGCTCCAATTGGGCAATTCGGCTTTGAACACCCTGCTCGAGCTGGCGAATGGTCTCGGGAACTCGGCGAAGCACCTGTTGGAGTTTTTCGATCGAAGATCCTCCGGTCGCGGGCCACTCGGTCAACCACGTCGCCAGCGGATTTGTCAGTTCTCTTGCTACCAATGATTCGCGTTGCCCGCGAATCCGCTTACGGACGGTTTCCGTCCACCCGCTCACGATCAACTCGACAGCCTGATGCGCCAGCGAGACACAGAGAATGATCAGGAGGAAATGGTACCAACTGGGCACCCACGCGAGCCACAAGATGACCACGATAATCAGGAGATCGATCGCCAACTTCCCTGCCCGGAGTGTGTAGAGCAACGTTGGATTTTTCTGGAGGTTCTCGACCAACCCTTTACCCGCCTGCTCCAGTTCATCAGTCTCCTTCAACTCGAATCCCCGAACTTCTGTATCAAAGCGAGCTCGTGTTTGCGGTGCCAGTTCCGAATCGAATTGGACGGCGATCTGCTTCCACAAGGGATGGATCGAGGAACGCTTGAGCGCTTCGGCCTGCAGGCGATCGAGCCAACCGGTTAAGCCGGCGCTCAGCACGGTTCGTTCGGAGAGGGTGAACACGTCGGGCCGAACGATCAACCCGGCCACGTAATCCCGGGTCCATCGATACGGTGTTCGCATCAGCCAGATCACACTTCCGAGCAGCCGCCCCGCACCGGGCAATTCCAGAAGATCCATCGCTTCGTCACGATACCGATCGATGCGGTGAAATTGCTCACCGGAAAGGAATTCGTTGCGATAGCGTTCCTCGAACTCACTCTTGCCGAGTTGCACAGTCGCTTTCCAGGCATCGAATTCGGCGAGGTCGCGGCGGGCCACTTCCAGTAACCCTTCTCCCGCCGTGGAGAGATAGCGAGCTGCGTTCTGCACAGTGCGATGGCGACTCAACGTCTCGGAATCACACTGCACCAGGATTTGATTCAGCAACGGAACCCGATACTTCATCCCGGCCCCGGAAGGATCCACCCGTTCACGCTGGGTCATTTGCGGAAAGGCCAACACGGGTACGGCCGGAACCGTTCCATCGGGTAATCGCGGCAGCCGTGCGAGAACTTCCTGCTTGAAGTGCTCTACGAGTGAAGCGGCATCGGCTTCCCGCACTTTCGTCAGCACCACCACGACTGCTTTGCCCGCTTTGATGAGTAGGTGGAGAAACTCCGTTGGCACCTCGTCGTTGTACCGTTCATCCGATGCCACATACACGATCACATCGGCGAGAGCAGCGGCTTCGAGTAGTCGGCCAACATAATTCGCCGAGGCCCAGGTTGTCATGTCCGGGCAATCCCAGATGACAAAGTGTGCAAGTGGCGACTCCGATTGCTGCGACACCGGCAACCGCTTGACCTGGTAAACGTCTTCATCGGAATTCGCGGGTCGTTCGGTGCTCAGTCGTTGCAGTCTCCCCATGAACCCGATATAGCTTGGCCAGGTGAACGCCGGTCCGTGGGGCAAAAAGGCCGTGGGATGGCGTGTGAAACCAGCTTGGGGGTTTGCTTCGGCGACCACGACTCCCGCAAGGAAATTGACCAGCGTGCTTTTGCCGGCTCCGGCCCCACCCACGACAGCAATGTGCAAGGGGCGAGGCGGTTGCCCCTCGAGAAATGGACCAAGCACGTTCCGAGTGAGTGCGGATGCGAGATGGAGTTTGCCCGCCTGAGCGGCCAACTGCGGCTGCCGACGACAGTGCTCCTCCAGCCAACGCAGATCGTCTGCAAGTTGACCAACCGCGCTGCGATGTTCCGTGTAGTCCATTCGGGCATTATCGGGTCATGGAGTGGGATGGCCAAGAAATGCCGCCAGGAAACCGCACTCTGAGAATGTCGAACGGTCTGTTCTTGGTTCAACTCCGAAATGCTTGTTTGTGATCAAACTTCGGAGTGCGATTCAGTGCAAATGCCTCGATCGGCACACTCGGCGCATTCCCGGTCAGCAATTCTGTCATCACCTGAGCCGTTCCAATCGAGAGTTGGACTCCGGCCCGAAAATGACCGGCTGCGACGAAGCGTACGTGGCTCCCCGGCACCCGACCGATGAACGGCAATCCATCTGGCGTCCCCGGGCGTAGCCCACTCCAACAGCGTACGAACTCAGCTGTCCGTAGCTCCGGGACCATCTGTACTGCGAAGTCCAACAGTTCTGCGACCGCATCGGCGGTATTCGCCTTTTCAAAGTAGACCTCGGGTTCTTCAGTCGAGCCGATCAGGACGTGGCCGTCCAGGCGTGGCACCACATACCGCTTCCCCAGCATCAGAATCCGCTTCAAAATGCGAGTGCGCGTTCGTAGCAGCACAATCTGTCCACGAACCGGGTGAACGCCCGGGCCTCGTTGACCCTCTGCCGTTATCAGCGGCTCGCTCCAAGCTCCTGCCGTGATCAGGATGTTCTGGCCAATGCGTGAGATGTCGCGCGCATGCGGGTCGATTAACTGATGTTGGAGAAGTTCGACGCCGAGTTGTTGGCAGGCGGCCAGCAAAGCCTGGAGGTGGCGCGGATTACGGACCTGGGCACACCCCGGCAACAGATACGGTTGCCCCGGCGTATTCCCAATCGCTGGTTCAAAGACGTGCAACGATTCCGAGCTTAAGCGTTCGAATGCGATTCCTTCCTGCTTCCAGAGACCGAGCACATCCGCATCGTCTTCATCGAGGAACTCGATCGCACCACATCGGAGGTATCCGTTATCGATTCCGGTTCGCTCGTTCAGCTCGGCCGAGAGTAACGGAAACTGCACCGAGCCGATTGCCCGGAGTTGATCGATCGGTGTTGATGCACCCATTGGATTGCCCGGCGGGATGATCCCAGCTCCCGCCCAGGATGCCTCTTTGCCAAAGTCGCCCGCCTCGAAAACCGTAACGCTCAGACCGGCCTTGGCCAAGTAGTATGCGCACGTGAGCCCGATGATTCCGCCACCAATGATTGCGACATCAGAGTGTCTTGCCATGAAATGATTCTACGGGTGCAAATTGAGGTTGACGCCTGTGCGCGACCGAGGCATATGCCCTCTCTCGCGATAGTAGGACACGATACTCAAGAGGGGATCGCGATGCTACGGTTCTCGCTGCTGCTGGGTTTCTTCTGTGGGGCCACGCTGCTGGCATCACTCGCGAATGCTGCCGAGCCAAAGTCCACCGACGACCTTACTGGTCTGCAAGGGTATTGGAAGCCGCTGCAATGCGAATTCCAAGGTGTGCCGCAGATGCCGACGGATGTGATGAAGCAGGTCACGGTTGTCTATGACAAGTCCGAGTACCACCTGTACTTCAAAGAAAAAGAGCCAGACAAGAATGGCAAGCCCGTGGTCTTCCGGCTGGCCCTGGCCAACATCTCCCTAGACCCGAGTACCACCCCGAAGTCGATTGTCTTCGAGTTTGCCGATGGCGCACTCAAGGGTGAGAAGCGGCACGGGATTTACGAGTTAGCCGGTAACCAGTTAAAGCTCTGCTATGGCCCCAGTGACAAACCGAAGCCCACGGAATTTAAAGCACCTGCCGCGAGCGGGTATTTCCTGGAAACCTGGGCACGACAAAGCAAATAGTTTGAGACTCCAGCACCGTACGGGACGGCCGAGGAACTCCCTCGGGCTGTCCCGTTCTCGTTCATCTTGCGGTGGGTCATTGGAGTTTCGATCCTAGAATAGCCACGTCGCGAACCCTTGCGTCTGAGCGGGTGTCCAGCGAACACGCTTTCATTGCCCTACTCCACTGTCCACCGCGTCACCATGGATTCGCATACACTGGACTTGTTGGGATTCGAGAAACTCCGCCTGCTGCTTGCGGGGTATGCGGCATCGACCATGGGCCGCGATCTGGCCAA
>JBGTAO010000293.1:0-3577 GCA_041749835.1 Gemmata sp.
AGTCTTCTTGTAATTGGCGAAGGCTTCCTGAATGCGTGGTTCGTCGAACCCCAAGACCTGATCGTGATAGGCATGGGCCAGTTCATGCAGAATCACCCACGGTTGTTCGTTGATGTTCCGCCGCGTGGCCACATCTTCGGCCCGGGGTAGATGCACACACTTTTCGAGGTCGGTGCTGTACCCATTGGCCTTGAGCCAACCGGCGCTCGGGTGGTACTGCATGGACCGGAGGTTGCCATGTGTGAGGTCCAGCACGATGGTCACACTCTGGAGTTTCTTCAGCGGATCGGCTGGCATCACAGCCACGATATCACTCAGTTTCCCTTCGAGAAATCGGAGGGCGCGAACACCGAGTTCGTCGTGAGGAGCCTTGAGCAGGCGATCGTCCACTCGGATCGTCCAGCCTTCGAGTTTCTTGATGGTGTAGGTTGTCGGTTTGGTGGGTTCTGCCGGTGGGTTGGGTTGGACGAATCTGCCAGTGACTCCATTCGGTTGCAGCGGGCTAAAGCCACTCGCCGAAGAACCGAGCCCACAAACCAGGCCCAGGCAGGCGAGAGTGATTCGAGATCGATTCGATGTCATGGTGATGATTGGGCTCAATGTCAGGAGCGATTGGTGACCGAAACGGAAACCACCAGCATATCATCGGTGTTGGTCAAGCATTTGTCGAGAACCGATCGGCGTGCCGGATTTGGAACGCGTCTTACCAGTTCGTGGCCGTGATTGAGAGTTGCAGCACGGTCGCAATACTGACCCAAATGAGGTACGGAATCTGTACAAGGGCGACCCACCGCGCATACGGCCACACCGCAATCATGCACCAGATAATGGTACAAAGGACGATGAGGATATCCACAGCGGCAAGCGGCAGGTTCCGCATCCCAAACTGAATGGGCGTGAACAACAGATTCGCCACCAGGTTGATCACAAAGGGTATGGCAACCGAACGCGGGATCTTCCCACGCCAGGCCTGGATGAAGACATAAGCGAAACTGATTACAATAACGGGATAGAGAATCGACCAGATCGTCCCGATCGTGCTGCCATCGGGTGTCCAGGTGGGTTTCGCCAGGGCTTGATACCATTCCATTCGAGTCATCGTCCAGTTCTCCGGTGGGTTGCTACCAGACCACTCAGATCCACTACGTTACGAAGGGATGACGGACGAAGCCACCCTGCGTACGGATCTCGCGGCGCTCGTCCGAGGATTACACCACAACTGCCCGTGCTCAAAGGCCGCCAGGATCATGAAGGCGGGCGTAGTCGTGAGGCAAACGCTTGCCGTGCCTTCGCAACTTTGGGAGCCACGACAAACTGACAATATCCTTCCCCGGGATTCGTGCGGTAGTACCCCTGGTGATACACCTCGGCCTTGTAAAACGGCTCTTCGGCAACTACCTGAGTCACGATGGGATTTCGATAGCTCCCGTTGGCCGTCAACTCTGCGATGAGCGATTCGGCGACTGCTTTCTGCACTGGCGAAGAGTAGAAGATGACCGAGCGGTATTGCGTTCCCACATCGTTCCCCTGGCGGTTCAGCGTCGTTGGGTCGTGAACGGTGAAGAACAATTCCAGAATCTCGCGATAACTGATCGCCGCCGGGTCGAATGTGATTCGCACCACTTCAGCGTGGCCTGTGCTCCCGGAGCACACTGCCTGGTAGCTTGGCTGAGACTCGTGGCCACCGGCATACCCAGACTCGACCAAATCGACACCGATCAATTGTTCGAACACCGCCTCCAAACACCAGAAGCAACCTCCACCGAGCACTGCGACTTCCCGATTCGTTCCGTTCATTGCCTCTCCTCGGATTGATTACCAGGTGCTACTCACCCTGTTCCTTCTCTTGTATTCTAAGTGCAGTTTGCCGTGGGGCAGCAAACCACCGTTAACACCTCAAAACCGCCATGCGGTTGCCACCCTCTTCGATGGGCCGCTCACACTTCGGGAGAATGTTCATGCCTCGTCTACTTCTGATGGGTGGATTTGTTGCCCTCATCATGACCCGCGTCGGTACTGCTGCACCACCGCCAGCACTGTATTCACCGAAGAATCTCGTTGCCTGGTGCATCGTACCGTTTGATTCGCAGAAGCGAACGCCGGAACAACGGATTGAGATGCTCAAGAAGTTGGGCTTCAAGAAATATGCTTACGACTGGCGCGCCGAGCACCTGCCCACGTTTGATGAAGAAGTAGGCTTCCTTCAAAAGGCCGGTATCGAACTGACCGCTGTGTGGTTTCCGGCCAACCTGGGCGAGGATGCCAAGAAGTTGCTTGCCGTCATCGAGAAGCACAAGGTCACCCCGCAACTGTGGGTGATGTTTGCCGATCCACCAGGCAGCGATACCGCAACCAAAGTTGCTGCGGCGGCCCGCGCACTGGAGCCGATCGCGGCAGCAGCCGAAAAGCTGGGGTGTCAGGTCGGCTTGTATAACCATGGCGGTTGGCCTGGAGAGCCGGAGAATCAAATTGCTGTCATCACCGCGCTGAAACGCAAGAACGTCGGGATCGTGTACAACCTCCACCACGGGCACGATCAACTCGAACGCTTCCCGGAACTGCTCAAGAAAATGCAACCGTACTTGCTGGCCATCAACCTGAATGGCATGGTGAAGGACGGTGAGAAACTCGGCAAAAAGATTCTGCCACTGGGCGCGGGCGATCTCGAACTGGAACTACTCAAGCAGATCCGTGCGAGCAACTATCGTGGCCCGATCGGCATCCTGGGCCACACACAAGATGATGCTGCGGAGCGACTGGCGGATAACCTTGATGGGCTGGCCTGGCTGGTAGCGAAACTCGATGGGAAAGTGCTGCCCAGGCCGATCTACCGCACGATCAAGTGACAGCGCACTGTCAGTGCTTCTCGGATTCCGTAACTGGCCGTAGCGCCATTTGCTGCGCGTCCAATCCACCATCAACTGTGAACACGCTCCCAGTGCTGTAGCTAGCCCGGTCGCTGGCCAAGAAAACGTACCACCAGGCCACATCTTCGACAGTTGCAATGCGGCGGAGGGGAATCTGCGAGATCACCGCCGCCCGCTCGGCCGGGTGCGACTTCATCCCGAAGTCGGTCAATGGCGTCTCCACCAAACCCGGGGCAATCGCGGCGGTAGAAAAGCCGTGGGGAGCCAGTTCGACTGCCAGTTGGCGGCAGAGTGCATTCACCGCGCCCTTACTGGAATCGTAGAGAGTGTGCAGCGGTTCGGAGCGGCTACCATTGAGCGAACTACTGAACAGGATCCGACCGCCGCGCTGGCTGTTGCTTGCTCTGCGGACTAACTCGCGGCTGATCGCAACGGGCACCCAAACGTTCAGCCGAAAGATGAAGTCGAAGTGCTCCCGCGTAATCTGATCGAAGGGCGGTTCCTTGTAGGTGCCCAGATTGTTCACCAGAATATCGATTCCCCCGAAGGCTTCCCACGCCTCGGCAACCAGGCGTTCCGGCTCGCCATCATCCAACAAGTCCACCTGGAGGTAGCGGGTTTGCTCATAATCGCTCAGCAACCGCTGGACCTCCGGACATTTGGTCAATGGCTTCTCGGAAGTGACGACGACCTTCGCACCACTCGCCGCA
>JBGTAO010000294.1:0-4110 GCA_041749835.1 Gemmata sp.
TCCGAGTGGGATGAGCCTGATGTGACGTCGGAAGTCAGGCATCTCGCAGCTCTTGGCTGCGTGCGTGTCCTCGTCCTCCCCGCGACATGGCCCGTCGAGACCCTCGCGACGCGCTCGGATCTACGCGCCGCAGTCCGGGCCGCACGGCTGAACGAAGACACGGAGGTCACCAATTTTGCCGAGCACCTGTTGCGCCGCGTGGTCGATGAGCACTTCTACGATTTGAGCGTCCGGCCGCGAACGCTGATGGGCAAGCATGTGCCGGGGATTGGGATGAACCAGAACTACGAAATGAACAGCGTACCTCAGCTCGGCCCGATCCGTGAGGCGATGCGCGACCTGGCGACTGACCCCACGTGAGTCTTTCCCACGTGGCCGGTGCTCCCGTCGTTGCCGGCGGGGTGGCCAGATCGCTGTTCCAGTCATGAGGCATTGGACGGAGGGCAAACACGCATGGACTTTTCACTCCCACCAGTCGGTGAAGGACTCTTCGAGGTGGAACTCATTCGCTGGCTGGTCCGTTCGGGCGATGCCGTGTCACCCGGCCAGGGCTTGGCCGAGGTGATGTCCGACAAGGCCACGATGGAAGTGCCGGCTCCCTTCGCCGGAACCGTGACGAACCTCGCGGCGACTCCGGGAACCAAGATCAAAGTTGGACAAGTGGTTCTGAGTTACGATCCGGTGGGTGATGCCACGCCGGCCAGGAAGGGTGGAGCGGCGATAGCAAGCGGACCGCCCCACACCACCAAGGCCAGCACGGCTCCGCCTGCGGTTGTTCGACAGGAAGTGAAGAACGGGCACTCGCCCACGGCTGTTGTGGCCTCGCCCACGAAGCTTCCCCCCGCCGCCCCTTCGATCCGAATGATGGCACGCAAGCTTGGGATCGATCTGGCCCGCGTGCGCGGGAGCGGTCCGGGTGGCCGCATTCTCATCGACGATCTCGCGCCGTATTTGAAGCCCCGCGTGGGGGTGGCCGACAAATCGCCTGCGGCAACGGCGGGTACGGATACGTCCAATCTCGATTTTGGCGTTGCAGGTACCCGGCGGAAACTCGTGGGCCTCCGGCGACTGATCGCCGAGCACATGGTTGAGGCCAAACACAAGATCCCGCACTACTCGTACATCGACGAGTGCGATATCTCGGATCTCGTGCGACTGCGTGGCCAACTGCGCGATCAGGTGGCCAAGAGCGGTATCAAACTCACCTATCTGTCGTTCTTCGTGAAGGCTGCCGCTCGCGCGCTCAAGGATGTGCCGATCGTCAACAGCACCTTCGATGAACTCGCTGGCGAAGTGGTTCTGCACGACAAGTACCACATCGGTATTGCAGTGGCCGCGCCCAATGGGCTCATTGTTCCGGTCATCAAGGATGCCGACAAGAAAGACCTGATCACGATTGCCAGCGAGATCGAGCGGCTCAGTACCGACGCCAAGTCGGGAAAAAGCAAACTCGAAGACCTGAAGGGCGGCACCTTCACCGTGACTTCGGTCGGCGGTATTGGTGGGCTCATCTCCACGCCGATCATCAACCATCCCGAAGTGGGAATCATGGGGCTCGGCAAAGTCGTCAAGCGACCGGTTTACGACGCCAACGGGAACCTGAAACCCGCCGATATCGTCTTCCTGTCGTTCTCCTTCGATCACCGGATTGTGGACGGTGCCCTCGGAGCCGCGTACGGGAATGCCGTAGTCCGCTATCTGCAAGCCCCGGCTTTGCTGCTCCTACCGGAGAAGTTGGGTGGCTGACGACACCGCACACACGAGTAGTGGGCGTTCGCCTGTTGCTCGACCATTGGAGCACCAATCGCACGCTCCCCGCTGGCCCGCCGGAGTTGCGGCATTTCTCGTCTTCGCTTTTGCGCTGTATCAGGCACTGGGAACGAACAACGTCCCCGACTTCTTCATCTATCGGCTCGGTGCGGAACTCGCAGCCAGCGGGGTCAATCCGTACGACATCGAGACGATCCGCCAGCACGTCGCCACGCAGTATCCCGATCCCGACCCGACACCCGAAAGCCTGGTCAAGAACTGCGGCTACTTTCTGCCGCCAATGGCCGCGCTCCTCTACATGCCATTCGCGTTGTTGCCGTGGGTGCCTGCCAAGGTCGCATGGGCCGTGGTCACCGGGTTGGCCGCCTATGCCATTGCACGAGTTGCCGGTGGAACGGTGCTGATCCGCGCGCCCCAGATGACTTCTCCGATTGCAAACCTGGTTCCCTTTGCGTTGGTGCTGAATCCGCTGACGCTGGCCGTCGTCGTGGTCGGGCAAGTGACCGTGGTGAGCGTCGGGTGCGTCGCGGCGGGGCTCTGGGCGTTTGCACGGGCGAAGCCGTACTTGGCCGCCGTGCTCTGGGTAGTGCCATTTGTGAAGCCACATTTGGCGCTGCCGCTGATTCCGCTGGCCTGGTTCCTGGGTGGCTGGCGACCGGCCGCGCTTCTGGTCGTGCTCGTCGCGGGGCTGAATGTGATCGGTGCGTGGGTGATCGGTGGTTCGCCGGCATTTCTGCGAGACTACATCGCGTTTCTCCCAACCACACGCGATGCGGTGCTGTACAACCGTGTCGAGTTGAACCCGACCATCGCAAGCTGGAATCGCTTGCTCTTCGTGGCCGGTGGGCCGCTCGTGGAACTGACAGCACTCACCACACTGGCGGGCTACTGCGTCTGGTTTGGCCTGCTCGGTGGGCGTGTGAGCCTGGCCGGGGAACGCCCTTCGATCGCGTGGGCAGTCGCGGCGGTTGCAGTGGGAGCGGTGCTATGTTCGCAGGTGCTGGCGTACGAGTTGGTGATTCTGGTGCTGGTGGTGCCGTGGGTCCGCGAGTTGTTCACGGCGGGGTGGCGATTGCGGGGTTGGCTGGCGATCGGGCTCCTGGTGATGCAAGTAATCTCGCGGGCGGTGATGGAGCAAGTTGGGTTGGAAGCGCACCACCCGTTGGGGGTCGCTGGTCTCGCCTTGCTGGTGCTCCTGGGGCCTATCGCGGTGCCGGCGGAACCGAAGCAAGCCTGAGCCTACGCTCAGTCATCGTCGTCGTCCTGTCGGCGCTTGTCGTGCAGTTTGGGCTGATTCTTTTCGTCCACCTGCACCACCAGGGGTGTATATCGCTTGGCGTCGCGGTTCTTCATCTCGGCGTAAGTCGCGATGATCACGAGATCACCGGTTTGGATCAGGTGTGCCCCGGCTCCGTTCACGCAGATCTCGCCGCTGCCGCGTTTGCCCGCCAGGGCATAGGTAATCAGGCGGGTGCCATTGGTCACATCCCAGACGTGAATCTGCTCGTTGGGCAGAATATCCGCCGCCGCCAGCAGGTCTTCATCCACCGTCAGGCTACCTTCGTAGTCCACGTTCGTCTCGGTGACGGTGGCCCGGTGAATCTTGGACTTCATCATCACCCGCTTCATCAGCAGATCTCCCGACCCAGGTTACTCTGCTGACATTGTACAACCACCACGTAAGATGGCGTCTGCTGAGATAACCCAGAGGATAACTCATGAAACTGGCACTGAACATGGTAGCAGTCTTGCTGGTGTGCGTGGCGGTGGGTCAGGCGGATGACAAGCCCACGTCTGCACCAGAAGTGGAGACGCCGAAGGGCTTCACCGCGCTGTTCAACGGAGTCGATCTGAAGGGGTGGAAACCCACCGGCAAGGCCGATCAATGGGCCGTGGTGGATGGCGTCATCGTCTGTAAAGGCGGCGGGGGTGGCTACCTGCTGGCCGAGAAGGACTACGGCGATTTCGAACTCCGCTGCCAGTACCGCTGGTCCAAGGAAGGTGGCAATAGCGGGATTGCACTGCGCACGACGGAGAAGGGCGACCCCGCCTATGTGGGCATGGAGATTCAACTCATCGACGACGAGAACTGGGAGAAAGTGAACAAGTTCAAACTGGCCGACTACCAGCACACCGGTTCCATCTACGATGTGCAGCCGGCAAAGCTGCAAGCCAACAAGCCCATTGGCGAGTGGAACGATGTGCGCATTGTGTGTCAGGGCCGGAAGGTGTTGATCGAGCAGAACGGCAAGGAACTGGTGAACGCCAATCTGGAGGACTACGAGAAGAAGTTCGACAAGCACCCGGGCTTGAAGCGCGAAAGCGGCAAGCTCGGCTTCC
>JBGTAO010000295.1:0-12809 GCA_041749835.1 Gemmata sp.
CTTGATCCTTCAGTTTGAACGCGGGTGCTTTCTGACCCACCTTGATCCCCGTCTTGGTTTCTGGTGCTGGATCGGCCGCTTGGACCAACCCTGCACCGAGAAGCACGCCGAGTGTAATTGAACTGAATCGTTGCATGATCACCACCTCCGCGGTCTGTTGAAACGCTGACGAACTCCCAACACCATTTCACACTATACTCCCGCGAGTTCGATCACCCGCGTAAGATACGCTCGAACCACCCGGTTCGAGCGAATTCATCGGAACGTCGCAATCTCGCTGAGTGGCTTGCGCACGATCGCCGGAACGGTCGCATTCTCAGCGGGATAACCGACAACCAGCACGAGGAACGGGCGTTCATTCCCGGGTCGTTCTAGAATCTCATTCAGAAAGCCCATGGGGCTTGGAGTGTGGGTGAGCGTGGCCAGGCCGACTTGATGTAGCGCGGTGATCAGCATCCCGGTGGCGATCCCCACCGATTCCTGTGCGTAGTAATGCTTCACCTTCGAGCCGTCGGGAAGAACACCATAGGTCTGCGCAAAGATCACAATTAATAGCGGGGCGATTTCGAGGAACGGCTTCTGATCATCTGTCCCGAGCGGCGCGAGCGCCGCCAGCCATTCCGCTGGTGCGCGGTGTTGGTAAAACTCGCGCTCTTCTTCTTCCGCGGCGATTCGAATTCGTTGCTTGGCTACCGGGTCGCACACAACGACGAAGTGCCAGGGTTGTAGGTTTGCTCCGCTGGGGGCGGTGCCGGCCGTTCGTAAGCAATCTTCAATGACCCCAATCGGTACTTCACGACTGGAGAAATCGCGGATTGTCCGGCGACGGTTCATCGTTTCATAAAAGCACGCGGCCCGCTGGAGCAACTCCTCGGCGGGATATTCACAACAGGTGGTGTAAGGAACCCGATTCGGAAGCGCCATGAGATCGCGAACCTCTTGAGGAACCGAGCGGTCGCCAGGAGCGGTCCGTTCTTGCCGGCAATTACTTACCCAGTTCGTGAATGGTGTTGTGAATCTGCCCACTGATCGCTCGGCCATCCCGACCTTTAAGCCGATAACGAATCTCCATTCCCCAGGTCGGTGCGAGATCCGGAAGTTCAAGCCACACCGTTTTCCCATTCGCGGAAAGCTTGGCCACTGGGACTGTCAACGATTTCTCGTCGAGAAGTTTCGAGCCATAGTTCTCGCTCCGTTTCAGCCCCCAGGTCTTGATCGAGTAATTGCGAGGGTCCACCGCGGCCTTTGCATCCAGCTCATCCGTGAACGTCAGTTCGACACCACCGTCTTTCGCCTTCAATGCAACTGGCAGATCGGCCGGCTTTCCCGTGTAGCGGACCCGATAGAAGCCACCGGCCTGCGTCTGGTTGCCGGCCCAGGCGAACATGCCACACACATAGAGTTGGCCATCGATCGGGTGAAAGCGGGGTCGCATGATTCCGGTCGGGAATATCGGGAGTGGCAGGGCGCACATCCCACCTTGAACCTGACCGTTCACAGTCTCGTGGGGAACGACATAAATCTTGCCATGCCCATAGGACGTGTTCAGCAAGGTTCCTTTGAGCGGTCCCCATTTGTCGCTCGTCACCCAGACCAGTTCCGCCGGTGAACGATCGAAGTCGTTGGTGATCCAGCACAGAGGCTGTTCCATCGCGGAATCTGAAGTGTCTTTGATGTCGGTATAGCCCCACATATTGCCGTAGAACCCACCTTGGGTCACGCGGTTGATGCGATTCTTGGGCGTCCAGAAGCCCTCTTGATCCGTGACAAAGAACGTACCGTCCGGGTTCAAGCAAACCCCGTTGGCCGCCCGGAACCCGGTCGCAAGAATCTCCGTCTTCGCTCCATCCGGGCTGACCTTCAGCAGCGTGCCATGATGTGGCACCACCGCACGGAGTGCATGCCGGCCACTCTTCGCGTAATAGAAGTTCCCCTCCGCATCGGTTTGCAAGCCCATCGCGAATTCATGAAAGTGCTCGGTCACCTGGTGATCGTTATTGAAGCACTCGTAGAAATCGGTTTCGCCGTCGTTGTTGAGATCGTGCAGTCGAACGATCTGGTCCCGACAACAGACAAATATCTGCCCTTCGCGGAGCTTCAATCCCAGCGGCTGGAACAATCCCGTGGCGATCCGTTGCCAGGTCAAACCCTCTTCCAGTTTGTCGAGTCCGCTGACCAGCCAGACATCGCCATCCCAGGAACAAACGGCCATTCGCTTGCCATCGGGAAAGAAATCGAAGCCCGTCAATCGCATTTGCGCATTCCACGGGTTCCGTTCCGGCAAAGCGAAGGTATCCACTGCAAAGGGTCCATCGCTGTTGCCGATGGCGACCGGCGCACGCAGGATCTCGGGCCAGCGCTTAGGCCCGCCTTTGGTGAGTGCTTGTAAAGGTCGCGGTGCAGGCATGTTTTTGGCGAACGCGGCCAGGTGGTCGGCATCACCCTTCGCCATCAACACTTTGATTCGTGTCGGGGTCGCAGCCGCCGGGATCTTGAGAAGTCTGGTACCGTCCCGTGTCATCAGTGACACTCGATTGTCACCCACGACAGCCGCAGCAATCGAACCCGCGGCAACGCGCGCCAGAAGATCGTGTGAGGATTTGCCGATCTCCAATGTGCGGGAAAAGATGATCGCTTGCGGGTGGTCCGGATTCCGATCGACTCCGTGCGATTCGAGAATCGCGGCATCGCCAATGGTGTACGAAAGAATGGTTTGATCGCCGAACGCGTATGTCCCGTGGAATTGTCCCCACTTCTTGGGTAGTGGGCCGTAAGGTCGACCGTCTCGCCCCAGCGGGCGCGGGTCTTCGAAGCGACCGGTCGAGGGATCAGCCCAGCCAGGACCAACCGGATTCACCACTTGCAACTCGCCGGCAAGCTTGGGGTGAATCTGGTGTTGCCCGTTGAAGTGAATTCCTTTCCAGTCAATGAAGCCATCACCGGACCAGGTTGCGGCCAGGCGAAGCGTATCGTGGTCGAACAGCGACCAGTGCTTGCCGCGGGACACACCACCCGCACCGGCATCGAGCCGAAGTGCCACGCCTTTGTAAGCGATGTTTGGTCCGTCTTTGCCAATCTCATACGTGTTCATCAAACTCGGGCCATAATCCATCGATACCCACGGTTCGACCGTGGCCGCGGGTGGCCCAAACTCATTCTTTTTCCCCGCGGGCAACTTTGCCAGGTCGCCATCACTGACCTTCACGTACTGGCTGAGGTTGTGGGGCTTCAAGTACGTTTCGCGGAGGTAGTGGATCACGTCGTACTTCTGGCGTGGCACCAACCAGGTTTGTGGTGTCATCATCCCGTAACCCCGGGTCAGCGTCTGGTACAAACTGTACGGATCGCTGCCATTCTTGAAGATGTGCTTGGCGAACTTCGGTGATGTCGGTAATGAGCCAGGCTGCACCATTGTCCCGTGGCAGTTCACGCAGATGCGCGAGTAGAGTGCCTCGCCCCGCTTGAGCGCCTGATCGTTCAACGAACGAATGAGGCCTGCATGGTCGATGTCCTTCTCGTACTCCGCGATGATGGTCATCGACTGTGTCGGGCGCAACTCGCGTGCCCGACCCGGGCCTTGCTCCGCGATCTCGTGGAGGTACTTCACAAGATCCAGAAACTGTTGGCGATCGGAAAGAAGATTCACGAGCCCATCAGGCATCAGTGATTGTGCGATCGCAGACTGCTTGACGATTTCCGATTTCGTGATGTTGAGCTTCTTGCCATTGGCGGCGGGGTCGATCAGTGTCAGCGTGTTCGCGTTCTGTTCCGCAATGAGACCCGTGAAGGTCCGTTCGTCTGTGGTCGTGATGGTGACCGTTTCGTAGCCTTTTTTGATTACCTGGGAAGGTCGCAGCACTGCCTGAATGAGGTGTTCGAGCGTCGCCTCTTTTCCCACCTTTGCAATGTCCGGCCCGAGTTGTGTCCCGGCCTCCGCATCGTGACATTTCACACACGACAGGAACGGTTGAAAGAAGAGAACGGCACCACGTGCGGCATCACCCCGCTCAAGAACTGCCTTGGCCAACTCGACCGGTGACTCGTTCACAAGCTGCTCATGCAGCTTCGGCGGGTCAGCAGCCTGTGCAGTAGCGACGAAGAATAGCCAGGCGAAGGGAATCAACCGAATACGGCACGCCATTGCGGGAACCTCGTGTTGCACCTCGGCTCCTCAGTTGAGAAGTCGCGGTGCTTTCGGAATAGTTTGCGGTTTCTTGGACGTTGTGGCAATCTTTGCGTTGGAAACAGTGTGGTGTTGCGTGGCGACTCCCGTTCGGGTTTACTGATACACGAACGGAATTCCGCGTCCGCGTTCCTGCCAGCACTGCCAGTTTCACGAGTACACTCCCCGGAACGCTTTTCCCTGAACAGGTCCTCTCCCGAGCCAACACCATGATGATTCGGCTAACCGCGATTACTATTCTCTGGCTGAGCTTTGGCTACGGAACTCAAGCATCCGCTGCAGAACCCAGCAAGCCTGTCAAGGTGTTCATCCTGGCTGGGCAGTCCAACATGGAGGGGAAAGCACCGAACACGTTGCTGGATCACCAGGCCACGGATGTGAAAACCAAAGATCTGTTCGCCCACTTGCGGAAAGACGACAAGTGGATCGTTCGTGACGATGTCCTGATCAAATTTCTGGATCGCAAGGGGCCACTCACCGTAGGGTATGGCTCACCGGGGCGGACGGGTCTCGAACTCGAATTCGGCACGGTGGTCGGTAACCACTTCGAAGAACCAGTCATTCTCATCAAGGCCGCATGGGGCGGTCACTCGCTTTACAAGCTCTTCCGATCGCCCTCCGCCGGTTTCCCTGCTGCAGAAGTTTTGGAAAAGGAATTGAAGCAGGCCCAGGACCGTGTGCGGCAGAACAACGAGAAGAACAAGAAGAACGATCCCATACCAACATTGGAAGACATCAAGAAGGACTACGGAAGCTCATACCGGAACATGATGGCCGAGGTGAAGGATGTCATGGACAACGCCGGGAAGCTGTTCCCCTCACTGAAAGGGAAGCCACTTGAGCTGGCGGGCTTCGTCTGGTTTCAGGGGTGGAACGATCAATACGGAGCGGAAAACGATTACGAATCCAACATGAAGCACTTCATTCACGATGTTCGCAAAGATTTGAACGCACCGAAGCTCCCATTCGTGATCGGCGTGATGGGGCAAAATGGGTCGAAGCCTGCGACCGGTGCCATGCTGACTATTCAGAAAGCCCAGCTTGCGATGAACGATGTGCCCGAGTTCCGTGGGAACGCCAAGGCGATCCGCACGGATGTCTTGATTGACCAAGAGGCTGAGAAGCTCTACCCGACCTGGCAGAAGAATCCGGAGCAGTGGAAGCTGGTCGGGGGCGATCACCCGTACCATTACCTCGGCAGCGCCATCTGGTTCAACCGGATCGGCCGCGCGTCGGGAGAAGCGATGCTCGAACTCATCAAATCGAAAGACTGAACTCTCCGGCCGACCGGAGCAGCGTCAGATGATGCGGAGCCGGGTGTGTGGCTTACCCCGGCTTGACAGCGAATACGCGAACACTCGCGGCGTATTCGTTGACATCGTACTTCCGCAGCAAGTCCGCCAATCGCGCGTGCAGCTCGGCATCGGGCGCAGGTTCCGGTGAACAGCAACTCCCTGAATCGGTTGCCATGAGCAATCCGCTGTCCGAGGTCATGGCGGGTGAGCAACAACCCGATTGATTCTCGACCTGTGCATAGGCATTCAAATCGCTTTGAGTGTCGATGACTTCAGCATTTGCAAACCCGGCCTCGGTTAGGCCCTGCTGGTATGCTTCGATCGAGATCGCACCAGCAATGCACCCCACGTAGGCCATGAGATCGTGAGCTAGCTCATTCGGAAGCGATTTCTTGAGTGCAATATCACTGATGGCCAATCGCCCACCGGGCTTCAAGATGCGTGCGACCTCCCGGAAGACCGCGGGCTTATCCGTTGCCAGATTGATCACACAGTTCGAGATCACGCAATCGACGCTTGCATCGGGAAGGGGAATCACATCAATTGTGGATTGGTAGAACTCCGTATTGGTCGCCCCAGCCTTCACAGCATTCTTGCGGGCGAGATCCAGCATCGCAGGGGTCATGTCGATCCCGATCACCCGGCCTTGATCACCAACTTTCTTGGCTGCCAGCAGGACATCAAGACCACCACCACAACCGAGATCAACCACAACTTCTCCCGGTTTCAAATTCGCAGTAGCCGTGGGGTTTCCGCACGAGAGCCCCATGTTGGCTTCAGCCGGTATGGAAGCCAACTCATCCGCAGTGTAACCAAACGCCTCGGCCACGGCTCGCACCCCGGCGTGATCGCTGGACAAACCGCTGGTGGCAACTGAGCCGTACTTGGTTTTCACTGCTTCGGGAATGTGCTCGGTCATGATCGCGCTCCGAACGACTTGTCGTGGATACCGGGCTCTGTCTCGGTTCATGCTGGAAACGAGAGCGGTTTCGATACTAACATCCGGTCGAGGAACTGGCACCGTGCATTGCAAGTTGAAGTTCGCGATGCAGGCATAAATCAGGATACTCTGGCAGCTTGCTACCGACACCACGAACTCAAACCCCGGCAGACAGGCAATCCGATGAATTCGGCTCGCGATGTAATCATTGTTGGTGGGGGGATTGCGGGATTGAATTGTGCCCGCCATCTGGAGCAAGCCGGTTGGAATGTGACGTTGCTCGAAGCCTCTGACCGCGTGGGTGGCCGCATTCGCACGGAGGTTGTGGAAGGCTTTCGGCTCGATCGGGGCTTTCAAGTCTTTCTCACATCTTATACCGAGGCGCAATCGGTGTTGGAGTATCCGGCGCTGAAGTTGAAACCATTTGAGCCGGGCGCGCTGGTTCGGTATGGTGGCCGCTTCCACCGGATCACGGATCCGTGGCGTCGCCCCTGGAAAGGGCTCCGATCCGTCTTCTCTCCGATTGGTACACTCCGCGACAAGCTCCGGGTGGCGCGATTGCGTTCACAGGTGCTGGGGAAAAGCCTCGAAGCCTTATTGCATCAACCCGAAACCACCACGCTTGAAGCATTGGAGAATATGGGGTTCACCCCAGCCATAATCGAGCGATTCTTCCGACCATTCCTGGGTGGGATCTTTTTGGAACCCGAGCTCCTCACGTCGAGCCGGATGTTTCACTTCGTCTTCCGGATGTTCTCGCAGGGAGATGCCTGCCTACCCGCAGAAGGCATGGAGGCGATTCCCCGGCAGATGGCCGGGCAGCTCATCACAACGAAACTCCGGCTCCAGTCCCCCGTGAGAAGGGTCGAAGCAGGGCTGGTTGAACTAGCGAGTGGCGAGCGCTTGAACGCTCACGCCATCGTGGTGGCAGTTGACGGCGTAACGGCGGCCAATCTGCTCGAAGAAGTGCCGCAACCGGAAACTCAAGGTGTCACGTGTTTGTACTTTTCCGCAGACCACCCTCCGGTATCGGAGCCGATTCTCGTACTGAACGGCGATGGCTACGGGCCGATCAATAACTTGTGCGTTCCCAACCTCGTTGCTCCTTCGTATGCACCCGATTCGAAGCACTTGGTGTCCGTCACCGTCTTGCGTCAACCTAACCTGAACGAAGTGCAACACACCGTGCGTGAACAACTGATGGAGTGGTTTGGGCCACAAGTCAACGACTGGAGGCATCTGCGGACCGATCAGATTCCAGATGCTCTGCCCCGGCAAGTTCCACCGGCGTTA
This sequence comes from Gemmata sp., assembly GCA_041749835.1. Taxonomy (GTDB): domain Bacteria; phylum Planctomycetota; class Planctomycetia; order Gemmatales; family Gemmataceae; genus Gemmata. The sequence continues at coordinate 7,712 of JBGTAO010000295.1, forward strand.
GCAAAGCTGGAACGCTCGGTTCGTTCGCGGCCGGGTGTCTATGTGTGTGGTGATCACCGCGATTCCGCATCGATCCAGGGTGCACTCGTCTCGGGTCGCCGGGCCGCCATCGCCGTGCTGGACGACGCGACATGAACGATTCCCTCATCCGCTGGTTGTTCTGGATTCACCTGGCCAGCACGCTCTTCATGATCGGTGTGATCTGGTTTGTCCAGATCATTCACTATCCACTCTTTTCGTCCGTTGGATCGGCCGAATTCCCCGCTTACGAGAAAGCCCACACAAAGCGAACAGCGTGGGTGGTGGCTCCACCGATGCTCGTGGAACTGGGAACCGCAACGCTCTTGCTCCTGTTCCGGCCTGCTTCCATCTCGCTTGAGGAAGCCTTGCTGGGATGGGTGTTGCTCGTCATCATCTGGGTCTCAACTTATCGACTACAAATTCCGGACCATGAGCGGCTCACCACGGGGTTCGATCACCGCGTGCACCGTCATCTGGTGATGTCCAACTGGATTCGGACTGTGGCGTGGAGTGCTCGCGGGCTCCTGGTCATGGTCATGGCCAACAACATGTTGCAATAACACTTCAAGCCCCAACACAAGGTTCTTCAGTTCTTCACTGGACTTCGATTCCTGCTCCGGAAAGCATGTCTGAAGTTCGATTGGGCCACCATCATGACGGGTCATTCGTAGTTTGACAGTGGATTGTATTCCTCTCCACGCTCCCCGCTCGCAATGCGCCGCAACGAGCGAGGACATTCTGCCAGGTTGGGAGTGACATCATGAAGTGCATGGCCATCGCAGTTCTCACAAACCTCATCGGGATCGTTGGCACAGGTGGGTCCGGACCGGTCTCGGGTCAAGCTCCCGCAGGTGTTCCGCCAGAATCGGCTCATCCGGTGCGCGTGATGAGCTTCAACATCCGATATGGCACGGCCAACGATGGCGAGAACCATTGGAATGAACGAAAAACGTTTCTCGTGGACACCATTCTCGCATTCGACCCCGACTTGCTTGGGACGCAGGAAACGCTGGCGGCGCAGCGTGATTTCCTTGTGAAGCATCTCGCTGGGTACGAGGTGTTTGGCGCGGGTCGCGATGATGGCAAAGATGGCGGCGAAATGGCGGCACTCTTCTTCCGCAAGGCTCGCTTTGAGAAGATCGATGGCGGGCACCTGTGGTTGAGCGATACCCCCGAGAAGGTTGGAAGCAAAGGTTGGGACGCTGCGCTACCTCGCATCGCGACCTGGGTGAAGCTCAAGGATCGCACCGCGACCGACGCGCTACCCGTCTTCTTTCTGAACACCCACTTTGATCACCGCGGAACCCGGGCTCGCCTCGAATCGGCCCGACTCATCCGAAAGGCCATCGACGATCTCGGTAAGGATTGCCGCGTGATCATTACCGGAGACTTCAACTCAGGCGAAGGGAGCGATCCGTACCAAGCGCTTTTCGGCGATCTCGACAGCAAACCTTCCAAGCTAGTCGATACGTTTCGGGTCCGGCAGCCAAAGCGTAGCAAAGATGAAGGCACATTCAGCGAATTCAAAGCGAGCGCCGTGACAGGAGCCCGCATCGACTGGATCGCCTGCTCGCGTGACTGGGACATCCGCCTGGCTGGCATCGATCGCACCGAACGCGCGGGGCGAACACCGTCCGATCACTTCCCCGTCACCGCGGTGCTCCGGGCGACTGTGCCCCACCAGCAACCACAGTTGCGAGTGCTGACTTACAACATCCACCACGGCGAAGGCACCGATCAGTTGTTGGATCTGCATCGTCTGGCCAAAGTGATTCGTGCCGCAGACGCGGACATCGTTGCTCTTCAAGAAGTGGATGACCGGACGAAACGATCGGTCAAAATTGATCAAACCGCGGTACTGGAGCAGCTCACGGGCCTGAACGGAACCTTTGGCAAGGCGATCGATCACCAGGGTGGCGGTTACGGTCAGGCTGTGCTGTCACGCTTTCCTCTGGGCAAGCCAACGGTCCACCCGCTGCCCGGACAGGCCGAACGGGAACGGCGAATTGCACTGGAGGTGCCACTCACAATCGATGGGCAAGAATTACGATTCGTCTCGACCCATCTCGATCACCAACTCGCCACCGAGCGGGACAAACAAGTTGCCAAGCTGAACGAGCTCTTCGCGAACACAGATGAACCCACGATTCTGGCTGGTGACCTCAACGACACACCAGACAGCAAGGCTCTGGCCACGCTGAGCACCAAGTGGAAATTGGCAACCGCTACTCCATCGTTGATGACATTCCCGTCCGGGAAGCCGACCCAGCAACTCGATTACGTACTCTATCGCCCGAGTCAGATGTTTCGCGTACTTGATGCCCGCGTCTTGAACGAACCGCTCGCGTCCGACCACCGGCCGGTACTCGTGCTATTGGAATGGCCGCTGAAGTGACGGCTGCACCCCATCGCTCCCTGCTTGACCCGGAGTTTCGCCATGCGTGTATTTGCGATCCTGATTGTTGGCGTTTTGCTCGCGGAGTGTGTGGCCGAAGATCGGCGGCACACTCTGGCACCTTACGCCAAGCCAACACTGATTGCCCACCGGGGGGCTTCCGCCGATGCACCCGAACATACGCTGGCGGCTTATGAGCTGGCGCTCAAGCACGGTGCCGATTTCGTAGAGCCCGACTTGCAGGTGACCAAGGATGGAGTACTGGTTTGCCTCCACGATACCACGCTGGAACGCACAACCGACGTGGCCAAGAAGTTCCCGGATCGTGGCCGAATGCTCAAGGGTCGCAAGGTGTGGCCCGTTGCCGATTTCACACTGGAGGAAATCCAAACGCTCGATGCCGGCTCGTGGAAGGACGCCAAGTTCGCCGGCGAGCGGGTGCCGACCTTTCAGCAAATGATCGACGCCGTGAAAGGGAAAGCGGGGATCTTCCCCGAAACCAAGGCACCGGAAGTCTATGGCAAGCTCGGTCTGGATATGGAAAAGCTGCTCATGGCCGAACTGAAGAAGAACCGGCTCGATCTCCCTGGTGCCGACCCGAAAACCCCGGTGATCATCCAGTCGTTCAGTGCAGAAAGCATGAAACTGCTACGAAACAAGCAGAATTGCAAGTTGCCCCTGGTTTACCTGATTGGTGCGGGCAGCGTGACCGCCGCCGAGTTGAAAGCCATGAAGGAGTTCGCGGATGGTGTGGCCCCGAACAAGGCCGTGGTGCTGAATCGGCCCGCGATGGTTCAAGACGCCCACGACCTCGGCTTGAGTGTCACGGTCTGGACCTTTCGTGCGGGACAAACCGGGAAGTTTAAGACCGTGCGTGAGGAGATGGCGTACTTCCTGAATGATCTGAAAGTCGATGCGCTGTTCACCGACAACCCCGACCAGTTTCCCTGGGAGTGAACTCGCCACGTAGTCGTCCGGAGGAGAACCCCACTCCGGACGACTACGTACAAGCCAATCTCGCACTACAGCATCGATCATTTCTTCTTCTTCTTGGGCGGCTGAAACAGGCTCCCGTAGGCTTCCCGCGGAACCGGGTCCGGCACCGCCAGTTCCTTACGCAAGCGTGCGAGTTCCTTTTCCAGGGTCTTCACCGTATCGGCATAAATTGGGTCCGCATAGCAGTTCCGTAATTCCTGGGGGTCTTTCTCGCGATCGTAGAGCTCCCAGTAGTCGAACTCGGCGGGGCCTTCCGCACGGGGAACGTAGAAGCGCACGAACTTGAAGCGATCCGTAACCACGCCATAGTGTGGGGCGACGTGGTGCGGTGATGGGTATTCAAAGTACTCGTAGTAGAAACTTTTCCGCCAGTCTTGAGGGGTCTGCCCCTTGAGTAGCGGCACAAGACTGCGCCCTTGCATTTCAGCAGGAACTGGCACACCCGCCGCTACCAGGAATGTCGGAGCCAGATCGAGAATACTCACAAGGTTATTATTCACCGCTCCGGGCTGCGCCACGCCGGGCCAACGGACCAGCAAGGGGGTGCGAAGTGATTCCTCGAAAATCCAGCGCTTATCGTACCAGCCATGTTCGCCAAGATAGAATCCTTGATCGGAGCAGTAGACCACCAGCGTATTCTTCGCCAACCCTTCGTCATCCAGGAACTTCAGCAACTTGCCAACGGCTTCATCGACGGCTTTCACGCAGCCCAGATAGTCGTGGAGGTAACGATTGTAACGCCAACGGACCAAGTCCTTCCCGGTGAGCTTGGCCTCCTGAAATGCCTTGTTGCGCGGGGTATAATAGGCATTCCATTCCTTGAGTTGCTCGGGCGTGATGTTCGGCGGTGGGGTGAATTTCGCATCGAGCGCGCTAAAGGTCTTCTCCAGCGTCATGTCTTGTTCTTTCACCGCACGGCCCCGGTTCTGGTAATCGTCGAAGAGGGTAGCCGGTTCGGGATATTTGCGGTCCTGATCGTGCCCCAGGTGTCGCAGTGCCGGTGACCATTCGCGGTGCGGTGCCTTGTGCTGAGTCATCAGGAGGAACGGCTTTTTCTTGTCCCGGTTCTTGAGCCACTCCAAACTGAAATCGGAGATCAGGTCGGTCACGTATCCCTCATGGCGGACACGCACGCCATCTTTGATCATCGGTGGGTTGTAGTAGATCCCTTGCCCGGGCAAGATGTGCCAGTGATCGAAACCCGTGGGGTCACTACCCAGGTGCCACTTCCCGATCATGGCCGTCTGGTACCCTTGCGTCTGAAGCAACTTCGGAAATGTGATTTGCGAGCCATCGAAGCGACTGTTGGTGTTGTTGTAAAAGCCGTTCTTGTGGGAATACTGACCCGTGAGGATTGTCGCCCGGCTGGGTCCGCAAATGGAGTTGGGCACCAGGCAGCGATCGAAGCGCATCCCTTCGCGTGCCAGCCGGTCGATGTTCGGTGTCTCGATCAGCTTTCGGGAATTGCCATAGCAACTGATGGCCTGATAGGCGTGATCGTCCGTGAAGATGAAAACGATATTGGGCGGATCGGCGGCAAGCGCCGGGACCGCCAGCCACACAAGGAGTCCCAGGCTGGAGAGGTAGGAGAGACGCATAATAACCTCTGAGGTAAACTGACCAGCGATGGTGTTTGTTTGAAACGGGTCGCCTGCGCCGGCGAAGCGCGGAATACACATTTGCTGC
>JBGTAO010000296.1:0-12200 GCA_041749835.1 Gemmata sp.
GCGGAGCAGATTCGTGATGCCATGCTCCTGATCAGTGACCGGTTCGATCGCAAAATCGGTGGCCCCTCCGATCAACAGTTTGTGATGAAGCCCGGGATTCATGTGACGCCGCAGGTGGAATATGGCCAGTTCGATTGGGAACGCCCACAGGGACATCGCCGCAGTGTGTATCGGTTCCTCTTCCGGACGTTGCCCGATCCGCTGGTCGAATGCCTCGATGGCGCAGATCCTTCGACACTCACTCCCAAGCGAACCGAGTCGGTCACGGCCCTCCAGGCGATGGCACTATTGAATAACGAATTCGTTCTGGTGCATGCTCGGGCACTGGCGACCCGGCTTGAGAAACTCAGCCCGGAGCGCGTCAAGCAAATCGAATCTGGGTGTCAATTGGTGTGGGGTCGTGGGCCGAGCGACGCAGAACGCAAACTGCTGACGATCTACACCGAGAAGCATGGCCTGGCGAATCTTTGCCGCGTGCTTTTCAACACCAATGAATTCCTGTTTGTCGATTAATCCCCAGCGGTGAGAGAGGCTTTTGCATGCCCGCGAATCGCCACACAGTTGTTCCCCAATTTCCCTGGGCAACGAGCCGCCGGGGTTTTCTCTGGCATCTGGGTGGCGGACTAGGCGGGGTGGCACTGACCCAACTCCTTGCGGAAGCGGGAGAAGTTCCGGGTTTGCCGCGACCCAAGACCGAGTTCAACGGTGGCCTGCACCATGTGGCCAAGGTCAAGCGTGTGATTCAACTCTTCATGAATGGTGGGGTGAGCCAGCCTGACACGTTCGATTACAAGCCCGAACTGGAGAAACGCCACGGTAAGCCATTCGCTCCCGGGACCGGCGAGAAGGTGGAAGGGGTGACCAGTACACCGGGCAACCTCATGAAATCGCCGTTCCCGTTCAAGCAACATGGTCAGTGCGGTCGGTGGGTCACTTCGGTCTTCCCGCACCTGGCGGGGCAAGTCGATCGCATGGCGTTTCTGATGGCAGTGGCCTCGAAGACCAACGTACACGGGCCGGCCAGTTATATGATGAACACCGGTTTTCTGTTGCCGGGCTTTCCGTGTATGGGTGCCTGGTTGAGCTATGGCCTGGGACGACTAACCGACAACCTGCCGACGTTTGTGGTGCTGCCCGATGCCCGTGGGCTCCCCTACAACCAGAAGGGCAATTTTACTGCGGGCTTTCTACCGGTCGCGCATCAAGGAACCATTCTCAATGCGGGGGGCAACCCGCCGATTCCCGATCTGGCACCGTCGCGGAAGCAGCAGTTTGTGACAGCCGATGCCGATCGGGATGCGTTTGCCTTACTGGGTCATCTCAATCGGGAGCATGCGAGCCATCGGCCCGGTGATACACGACTCGATGCTCGCATCGCGAGCTATGAACTGGCTGCGAAGATGCAGCAGCATGCCCCCGAGGCACTCGACTTGAGCCAGGAGACAGCAGCCACACGAAAAGCTTACGGGATGGACGAGAAGGCCACCGAAGATTTCGCGCGACGGTGCCTGTTGGCCCGGCGACTCCTGGAACGGGGGGTGCGTTTCGTTCAAGTCTGGAGCGGGGCCGGTGGTCCTACGAACAACTGGGATAATCACACCGATATCGTTAAAGAACTCCCACCCATCGCTCGCTCGGTGGATCAGCCAACTGCGGCCCTGCTACAAGACCTTCACGAGCGCGGATTGCTCAAAGATACGCTGGTGATCTGGAGCACCGAGTTTGGCCGCCAGCCATTCACGCAAGGGGCCGTGGGCCGCGACCACAACCAGGGGACTTCGATTGCCTGGCTCGCGGGTGCTGGTGTGAAGCCCGGTGTGGTCCACGGTGCGAGTGACGATTGGAGTTGGCGAGCGCAGGACGACAAGGTGTACTGCTATGATCTCCACGCGACGATTCTGCATTTGCTGGGGATCGACCATACCCAACTCTCGGTGCGGCACGATGGCACGGATCGCCGGTTGACCGATGTCCACGGTGAAGTGATCGAACCGATTCTGGCCTGAAAAGGGTCTTTGCGATTAAAGTATTTTCATCAATCCTTCAGCCCGGTCTCAGCAAGGGTTAACGGGTCTTGTGGTACAACAACTCCAGACTTGAGACCGTTTGGAGGGTTCGCAATGTTAACACTCCTCGCAATTCTGTGCCCCCCGTTGGCAGTTCTGGCAACAGGTAATGCTTCTAGTGTTGCTACGAATCTGAGACTTACGATGCTGCTATTTGTACCGGGTGTGCTCCATGCACTCTCCGAAGTCGAAAAGCACACACTGAGCCGTCGGTATCAGTCGGTTATTATTGAGCTGGAACGTCGTCACGTTGCCTGAACATCAGATGCAGATTTGCGCGGCTTCACATCGGGCGGTCGTGAGCCCAGGGGTGTCGGCGGCCAGTCAAGAACTCCTTGTATTCCTGGGCGGTGGGTTCGTGGACCGCAAGCGGATCAAACGCCGCGTTGACGGCCCAAAGCAGTGGGATGATCTCGGGATCGCTATAGCCGATCCCGAGGATCTCGAAGTAATCGCCATTCACATCCATGATCTGGTAGTGTTTGCTCCAGACACGCACTTTTCGCAGCTCACGCAATTCCCAGCGTGAGCGCTTGATGAACTCCAGCGCCGCGGGTGTCGCGCCGGGAGTAAACTCGAAAGCAGCGAGTAAGGTTGACATCGTTCGTGGTTACCGGAACCCGGCCAATTCTTGCAGCGTATGCCAGTTTTCCAACCGATCTTGCTTGGCATACAGCAGCGTCTCCGAGGGGTTCCCACTCGGATCGAAGTGTTTGGTAAAGCGGCCTTCGCTGCGGGCAAAATCGACGAACGTGATCTCCTGGTTCGTTTTCGGGTGAATGTACCAGTCGCCTTTCATGTTCGGATTGCCCATCAACGAGATACGCTTCTTGATGGTGTCGCCCGCTCGTGGATCGTAGATGACCAATGGGAAGGCCCGGGTATCGACCGCCAGCCGAGCCTGCTCGCCAGCCATATTGTCGGCCACGCCGTGCTCGGGCTGACAGGTGGTGTAGCAGCACACAATCGCCGGGCCATCGAACTCCAGCGCGCCCAGTACCGCCTTGTAGAAGTGGTTGATATGCGCTGCAGTGGTTTGGGCGACGTAGGTGCGCGGGTGCATCATGGCGATCTGGGCAATCTCTTTTCGCCTTTCCTGCTTCCCGAACACGGCTTTTCCATGAACGGACATCTTGGTGTTCTGGCCGGTAAAGCTCGCAGTCGAGGCCTGGCCCCCGGTGTTCGAGTAGACCTGAGTATCGAGCACGAACACTTTGATGTTCATGCCGCTGGCGAACATCCGAGAGAGTGCCTGGAAACCGATGTCGTACATGGCACCGTCGCCACCCACGACCCAGATGGGTTTGCTTTGCCAGCCCATCTGGTCCCAACGCATGCGGACGCCGATGGCATACGTCGGTGCGTTTTCGAACAACGAGTTGGTCCACGGCACCATGTACGGGTTGTACGGGTAGGTCGAGGTGTAGACCGTGTTGCACCCGGTGGCCGCGATGATCCCCCATTGCTCGGCATACTTGCTTCCGGTTGCCGCACAAAGCATCCGCAATGCCGTGCCTTCTCCACATCCCGCACACGAGCCGGCACCCCCGGTGTAGATGTGGGTCTGTTCCTTGAGCATCATGTCGATGAGTAGGTTGCCACTGATGAATTTCTCGTTGCTTGGCCCCATGTTCTTGAAGAGTCGATGGCTCTTGCGGGCCTCGGTCATCAGGTCATCGTTCTTGGCCACCATCTTGAGTGCATCGTCATCGCACACGGTGACACACTCGGCACATCCCTTACACTTGGAAGGATCGATGATGATGTTGAACATCCCACCGATGCCACTCTTCTTCTTGTGAGTGTCGTAGTACTTTTTGGTGCGGGACCACTGCGCTTTGTACATCAGTTGGTCGGCTTCGGGAATCGCGGCAAGCTTCGCTTCCCATTCGTCCTCACCGAGCACCTTGCCGAGAATCGCCGTATCCGGGCACTCGGTCACACAGTCCATGCAACCGGTGCAGTTCTCAGGAAGGTACTTGGGTAGCTCGGGAGAAATGTAGCTGAAGTCACGCAAAGAGGCGGTGCCGGCCGGTATCAAGGAGCGTGCCAGCGACAGATCGGCGGGTAATTCGCCATCGCCATAACCTTCTTCGTAACCCCGGATGATGCGCTCATTGAAGTCCGTAACGTCCAACACTGGAAGTGCGACGGGCTTGTAAGCGCGATCGATTGTGGTGCCGTAGCTGTTATTGTTGAACGGATCTTTCTCACTCGCGTCGTTCATGCTCGGCGCGTTGGGGAGAGTCGACGCAGCCATTGTTGAGACCTTTACACAGTGTGATGAATCGTGCGGAAACCGCGTGGAAACCCGCTACAAGCGGGGCCACGCGGAGCATCAGGAGTTAATAATGCTTGCCGGGATTTCCTTCATTTCGCTGTAACCTCGCCGAACACACGTCATGTTCTCCTGCACGACTTGCGCTCCTCGTTTGCCAAAGTATTTCTCCAGTGCTTTCTCAACCCCGACGTGGACCTGCTCCTCGGACATCTCGGCCTCCTTGGCATAGGGCGTGAGTTTGAGGAACGCACCCAGGAGCACGATCCCTTGCATGCGCATTTGCAAGTCGGGTTCGCTCGCCACCTCGCGGGCAATGTGCACCATATCGCAGAAGTAGACACGGATCTTCTTGTCGCGGATGGTCTGTTGATTGACACGTGGGATTCGTGACCAGACTTCTTCCGGCTTGGCATATTGCGATTGCATGAAGATCGAGCCACCCGGCACAAGACCCTTCAGGGTCAGTGGGCTCAGTATGGCGGTGGGATCGTTGACACACAGGAGTTCCACTCGTTCCAACTCACTGTGCATGTTGATGTGAGTATCGGCGACCGTGAGGTAGTAGGTGGTTGGCAAGCCCTTCTTCTCGCTGCCGTACTTGGGGTATGCCTGCACATCTTTGCCGAAGACATTGCCCGCGATGGTGGCGATCACCTTGTTGGTCGTCACGGAGCCAAAGCCGCCGACTGAATGCCCCCGCATAGAGAAGGCATGTGGCGGTCGGAGGTCCGGGTCTTCGACTCGCTTGAGCGCGGTCTTGTGATCGATACCGACACAGAAGTAATCCGGCCCGTTCGTCATCATGTTGGTGAAAGCAGCGATGATGTCTGCGGGGCGGACATCGCGGCTCCCCAAGCCCGCGGCACCATGCGCGATGCGGGGGACACGGGCGATCTTCTCCTGGCCGTTCTGGCCGGTCATGGCGTCACAGAACGCAGCCTTGATCTCGCGTGTGAGGTGATTGCCCGTTGTCGAAAGTGGATCATCCATGCGTTCGAAGACGGTAAAGGCTTTGCAATCCTTCAGCACAGTCACAATGGCTTTGCCAGGGAACGGGCGGAAGACCAAAACACTGAGGCAACCCGCCTTGATGCCTTTCACATCGCGCAAGTAGTCGATGGTGGCCCGGGCGGTTTCCATGTAGCAGCCCATTCCGACGAGCACGAATTCGGCATCTTCGCAGCGATACGCATCGACGGTTCCATATTGGCGACCTGTTTTGTTCCCGAATTCCTCGAACGCTTCTTCGAGAGCGGGTCCAATGCGATCGTAGTACCACCGCTGGGCGATCTTGCCCTTCATGTAAGAGTCCTGGTTCTGCACAACCCCGGACATCATGGGATTGCCCGGATCCATGAGATTGACCAGCTTGGTTTTCGGATCACCGATGAACTCCTTCATGAAATCCAGCTCGGGCAACCGCACGGTCTCCACCGTGTGTGTGGTCAAGAAGCCATCCTGAATGTTGAAGAAGGGGGTGTTGGTCGATTCGGCGACGCGGCGCGCGATGAGGCAGAAGTCGCCGGCTTCCTGCGCGTTGCGTGCGAAGATCATGCCCCAGCCAACATCGGCCACACTCATCACATCATCGTGCCCGGCGTGAACGTTCAGTCCCTGGCTGGTAAGAGCACGAGCACCGATATTCATCACCGCTGGGAGCCGCTTGCCGCTGATGGTGTAGAGCACTTCCTTCATCAGCACGAGGCCTTGCCCGCTCGTAAAGTTGGTGACGCGCCCACCCGCGACCGCGAACCCTTCGCAAACCGAGGCTGACGAGTGTTCGCTCTCGGGTTCAAAGAACATTAGTTTGTCGCCCCACAGATTCGTCTGCCCGTTCATGACCGAAGCGTTGAAGCCGCCACCCATTGTGGTGGAACTGGTAATCGGATAGGCACCCGCAGCCTGGCTAATTCGCACTTCAACATGGACCACCGCTTCTGCGCCGTCGCAGGTCGTGGGGATGCCCGGGTACTGGTACGAGGGGGCTGTCGGTTCGTGTTTCGGTTCCGCAGTCCGTGTGGGAGGTGGGACAACAGCAGCAGTCATGAGTTCCCTTTCTGACACCATGAAACAACCGGAACGTGATCGAGCAAGAGTACGGGTGGCGACCATTGCGAATGGGCTGTGACCAGGACGGAAAGTTCGCAATCCAGTCGTGCGTGCGAATGGAAGTGAGCGATTGGCTACGAAAAGCGACGTTTACTGTGGCGAAAAACGAACGACAAATAGCGTGGGTCGTCCACACTCGGGAACGTCGTGAGCCGGCGGTTGGAGCCCGGGCGGCCTGGGCACCAACGGAGTACGCCGCTTTCCAACTGATAGATGCAAAGGGAAACTTGTCCGACGTGCTCTTCTGGCCCGGCCTCGATCTGGAGATCCATTTGCCCCAGGTTCCCGGGTTCCAGGCCGATCGTGCCCATGTAGAGGTCGCCGCCGACAAACTCGAAGGTGAAGCGATTCCCCGCGATTAACAATCTGGCATCACGCGGTCCGGCAACGGAATTCCAAACTCCCTGCAATGCCTGTTGTTCGGTCCCGACTGCAGACGCTGGGGCTTTTGCAATGAGCGGCATCAGACGACTCCTGCTGAACACCTGGGGAGAGATCAGGGTTCCGGGAGTGCTCTTGGGGCAATCCCGCAGCAGAAGATCCAGGTGTGGATCTGTGCGGCGAAGTGTATGGGGATCGGGAATCGGGTCGTGTTGGACTGGCCCGAGACCGCCGGTCCTCTCGCTCCGCACGCGGGGAGAATCAGGACACCGATCGGATCTCTCTGCCGAAGTTCACCGGTCGTACCGCAAGCCAACATTCACACTTGCGAATTCCAGCCGTACGGTAATGGTGAAACTTTTCGAATCATAACCCTGCTTCAGATCGACTGCAAACGAATACTCGGTGAGATGCATCGGCAGCGCGGAATGGGTGGCTCACGCAAGAAAAATCAGCAGCCCCGGTGCCTCACCGGGCTGCTGATTGATGTGTTCACCGCATGTTTGGGGCCGCCGGCTTGCGACGCCCCAAGTCCATCCTACTTAACGATCCGCTTTTTGTACGCTCAGTCTGGGGAAGTGCGGTTTCGAAATCGAGTACACATCGTGTCGAATCTGATGTGCATCCTGTATCAATTCGTGTTCCAGCGTCTCGGTGCCCACTGCCCGCAGGAACGGTAGGATCACACGGCCGCCATCCTTGGCGAATTCGGCATCCTGCCTGTGCCGTGTGGTCCCCCGTTGTTCCCGATGTGCCATCGCGAATCGCAATTGTCCCCAGAGTGGCACCAGATCAAAGCTGCCCGGGCATAAAAAGCGAGCCTGAGTCAAGAGGCGTCGCGCGGTCCGCAAACGCCCCGCTTCGATCAGTCCCAGAATCGCAATTCGGAGAACTGTGAGGTCGCCCGGATTGGTTTCGACAGAACCCAGAATCGCCCGAATCCCAATCCGCATTTGGCCAGTACGAATGGCAGCACGCCCGTAGTGGCACCGGTAGATTCTGTTTCCAGGTTCGAGACGGTAAGCACGGCGTATGAGGAGAAAAGCCCTGCGATCACAGCCATTGGGATCGCGTTCGTATGCCAGCGCCCACAAGAAGTAAGTCGTGGCTTGGCCAGGCCCCAACTTGGCGGCTGCGTTCAGATGTCGCCGCGCGGTGCCATAGCGCTCGGAAGCGAGATGCAACTCGCCGGCGAGTTGGTGAGCCTCCGCCGCACGCAGCGATGGGAGGTCCTGCCGCTTCAGGAATCGGTTCAGTTGTTCAAGTGTGTCGCGCGGGCGATCTTGAGCAGCTGCGAACTGGATGGATGACCATGCAGCGTCAAGTAAAGTGAGCATCCTGCTCATACTGACTGCCTCCGTGCATTGCCCTGAAGCGTTTCGGTGCTCGGTAAAAGCCGAGGCAAAATATACCGACGAGGCATCGCTCTGCAAGTACGAAATCGCATGCCGTTCGCGGTTGGAAAATGCCTGAAAATCTTCGCTTGAGCAATCGGTTCAAGTCTGCCAAGTGTTCCCGTCGATGAGCCTGCAGGTGAATTCGACCGCGATTCGGATGCGGAAGGGGTACGGCATGGACTGGTCGCATTTTGGCTTGGAGCGTCAGCCGTTTCGGCCATTCGTGGACACAGATTCTTATTTCCCCGCACCGACCCATGAAGCCGCAATTGTTGCAATTGCCGCAAGTTTTGCACGCCGCGATCCGGTGTTCCTGCTGGATGGTTCGTCCGGGACCGGGAAAACGTTGGTGGCCCGGCGTTGGCTTGAACATCTGGTGCCCGATGTCCCAAGGATCGTTGTGCCGAATCCGTGTGCCCAACGACCCGAGGAACTGTTGCAGGCAATTCTCTTCGACCTGCAACAACCCTATCAGGGCCTCACCCCGCAGGAGCTTCGCCTGGCTGTCACGGAACAGTTGTTCGATCAGGCCGCATCGGGGTACCCGACTGTGTTAGTGATCGACGAAGCGCAGAACCTCGGCCCGTTAGTCTTCGAGGAACTCCGCCTATTGGGCAATCTGGAGACCCGAGAGGGGCTGGCGCTATACACCCTGTTGATCGCTCAACCCTCCTTGCGAGACGAACTGCAACTGCTTGAGTCCAACCTGTTCTGGCAGCGAGTTGCGACCCGGGCACGCCTGGAGCCGTTGGATGAAGTCGAGGCTGCGGATTACATCCGACACCAAGTTAACGTGGCTGGTGGATTTCCCGATCAGCTCTTTGCAGAGGAGGCGTTGCTGCTCCTTGCGGCATCGTGTTCGGGCTTGCCACGCCTCTTGTCTCGGGCCGCCGCCCGGGCACTGGAGTTGGCGGCGAGTGAACGGGCAGATCAAGTGGATATGGAAGCCACACTCGAAGCGTTGGTGCAATTGGGTTTGGAGCCAGTTGATGCCTCCGATGACCAGAGCGGTCATCTTGCCAATCCGGTTCTCTTGCCGCACCCTGCGCAATCCGCGGAGCCGGCAAGGTCGCTTCGAAGAAAGGAGGGCCAGCAGACATCTCGGGATGAAGCTGACCCGCCTCGCGGACCGAAAGAGAGAATAGCAAGGAAGCGAACTGCTTGACGGATGACGTAAGGGGTACGGAATGAGCCGGGTGTACAACGTGTTAACTGGTCCCGCGCGATCAATCTCACCCGTGACGATTGAAACTCCTGACGATGGCGTCTGGTCGAACGATGAGGAAACCCCGTTTGTCGAAATTGGTGGCCCGGCCGGCCCGGTGTATTCGCCTGCGAAACCGACTCCGCACACTGAGGTAGCCACCCCAGTGCCAACCGGAGACGCGTCGCGGGAGTTCCCACGCCTGGTTGCTGCCAATGAACTCCCGGCTTATCTCTCCGTCCGATTCCACGATGCCGCGGTGCCTGCTCCTGTCGTTGCACCCGGGGGCGGTCCCGATGCGACCCTTGTCGCGTATCATCACCCCGATCACGCCATCAGTGGGGAATACCGCACGCTCCGCGACGAAATCAGCAAGCAGCTGCCCGAAACGACATCGCAAGTGTTGTTCTTCACGGCAGCCTTCCCCGAAGCGGGCACCACCACGGTGATGCTGAACCTGGCATTGACCCTTGCGGCCAAGCCAAAAGCTCGAGTGCTGGTGATCGATTCGAATCTTGCGCGACCGACGATCGCAACCAAACTGGCCTTGAAGTTAGCACCCGGGCTGTGCGAAGTACTGGCTCAGCAGGTGCCGCTTACCTGGGCCGTGCAGCCGTCTGTGGTCCCGCAGCTACACGTACTCTCGGCCGGTGCAGCGACAGAAACCGCGGCATCCACTATCAGTCGTGACTTGCCGCGCTTGCTCAGTCAATTGCGGCAGTGGTACGACTGGGTTCTGGTGGATAGCGGAGTGTGGGGCGTGATGCCTGAGCGCGATGCAACGTGTCCCGCCGGGGATGCTGTGTATTTGGTGACTCGTGACGGAGATACTGGAAAGTCCGAGTTCTTAGGCCTTCGGGGCTGGGTGAAGGAACTGGGTGGGTTGCTTCGAGGATATGTTGCTACACGGGGTTGAGAATCATCGCCGGTGGCGGTCGGGCGGGGCGGAGCGAACGGGGTGCGGTTTTTCCCATGCTCCCGCTTCTTGTTCGCCTTCGTTTCGCCTGACCGCCACGGCGACTATTTCTGTACCATCAGTTCCTTGACCAATCGTGCGAGCACTTCAGGATCTTTCTTCGCCACGATGCTCGTGATCCGCGCCGCAGGAACTTCGAGTTTCTGCATGTATCCAATTGCTGTTTGCCATAGCTTCTCGCGTTTTTTGCCCTCGGCCAGATACAGTTCCCCCACCAACTCCGCGAGTTTTTGCCACGAGAGTTGATCGATATTCTGGTAATAGCGTTTGATGATGCCTTGCTGGTGTCGTGTGTAGTCTTCCATTCCCATTTCGTCATCTCCCGTGGATACTGCAATCTTACCAGATCGGTAGTGTCGGTTTTGGCAGGGGCGGCAAGCGTGTTCTCACGAGCTTAGCAAACCGATTCACGGGCGTATGGTCAAGCGGAGTACGGCCCGCGGATTCCACCATAGTGCTCGCTCGGCTCCCTACGACCACTACCAATCGTGCAACTTCACATGAGGTCCTGATGCGAGCGGTCCTCCAGCGTGTCCGAAGTGCGACGGTAACGGTCGCCGGGGAAATCACCGGCTCAATTGCGGATGGTTGGCTGGTTCTCCTGGGAATCGCCCCGAAGGATTCGCAGCGGGAGATCGACTGGCTCGCCGAGAAGGTGGCGAACCTCCGTGCCTTTCGCGATGAAGCTGGCAAGATGAACCGATCCGTGCTGGATCTCCAGGGAGCCGCTCTGGTGGTCAGTCAATTCACGCTCTACGGCGATTGCCAGAAAGGCCGCAGGCCAGGGTTTACGGATGCGGCACCTCCCGACAGAGCGGAACCGCTGTATGATGCCTTCGTGCAAGCACTCCGGGCTCTGGGTGTACCCGTACAAACCGGTCGATTCGCCTCGGACATGCAGGTGGAGTTGGTCAATGATGGCCCGGTAACACTTCTCATCGACACACCAGCCCGCTGTTGACCCGAATGCTGGTGCAGATTGGCGTTGTTGAACTGAAACGCGATTCCAGTCCAGGCGGCTGGCCGAAACTCACATCTTCACATTCCCATCAAGAAAGTGCTTCCCACGGCGATTCCCGGTCGTTTATCCTTCTGCATATACTCCGTGTTGCTTTTCCCTGGGAGCGCTGCCATGTCTCGCGTACCTGCTGCCGTAATCGCAACGTGCTTAATGTCGTACCTTGCGACATTCACAACCGCACAACCCGTACAGCCACCTGCCCGGGAAGACCCACGAGTGCCAATTCTCGCGGGTCTGAAAGCGCGGTGTATTGGCCCTGCCAACATGGGTGGGCGGGTCGTGGATCTGGCGGTTGTCGAAAGCAATCCGGATACGTTCTACCTCGCCACGGCTGGGGGCGGTGTTTGGAAAACTACCGATGGTGGCACGACATTGACACCGATGACGGATTCGCTTCCGACCCAATGCACAGGCTCAGTTGCTCTCTGCCAGGGGCAACCTGATGTGGTGTACGTCGGTACGGGAGAAGGGAACCCACGGAATTCGGTGAGTTGGGGTAACGGCGTTTACAAATCGACAGACGGTGGCAAGACCTGGACCTCATGTGGGCTGGAGAATACCCACCACATTGGTCGCGTGGTTGTGCACCCGGTCAATCCGAACATTGCTTATGTTGCCGCGCTGGGTCACTTTTGGGGGCCAAACAAGGAACGGGGCATTTACCAAACCACTGATGGTGGAAAGAGCTGGGAGTGCGTCAAGTTTATCGACGAGAACACGGGCTTTGTGGATCTGCAGATGGACCCTACCGACCCCAACGTGCTG
>JBGTAO010000297.1:0-4071 GCA_041749835.1 Gemmata sp.
CAGGCTGTGAAGTGGGTAATCAAAGTACATTTATCCGATGTCGTAAAGGATCACGTGCGGCATTCCGGAGCAAAACGGGTTGTGCGTTTCTCGAATTTACCGATGGTATGAGTTCGACATTATTAATTGGGGAAAGGGCAATCCAATTCCCCGGAGAAGGGTTGAGGTACTCGGGCGACTTGGCCTACTACAGCGGCGGCAATTGTGATGCTTCTGTCCGGGCAGCTGGGCGGCTCTATCCGCTCTGGAAGCAGACCCTTAACGACTACAATGGTAATGCAGTATGTCATGGTGACCCAACCGGTGATGAGTGTGGTAACCGGCGATTTGGAAGTCACCATCCGGGTATCGTTCATTTCAGTTTTGCCGATGGGCATGTGCAACAACTCTCCATGTGGATCGAGCCTTATACCCTCGAACTGCTCAGTATGCGCAATGATGGTGAGGTGATTCCGAATTGGTGAATATGGACCCACTGGAAGCGTTGAGCGTGCTCGATCTACGGGTCGGGCGAGTGATTCGGGCCGAACCGAACGTGGGCGCTCACAAGCCGGCGTTCAAGTTGTGGATCGACTTCGGACCGCTTGGCGTGAAGCCATCGAGGTGGCCGGGTGTATTAGCGCCGTTAGCACCCGGCTTGCCGGGTGCGGGTAAGCCCGGCGTAAACGCCGTGCTATCTGGATAACCCGGCTAATTTTCGCGGGGGCGGGCCAGCATCACCACCAGACGTTCCACCTGCACCCGCTCGGGCAGGGCATTCCCGCCCTTCACACCCAAGTTAATCTCGGTCAGCCATTCCGTGAGCCGCTCCAGTCGCCGCCGACCGAGGTAGCGTAACTGCTTCTCGAAGCTGATCCGTGCCTTCTCCCAGCCCGGCACCTTGGCCACGTTCATCGCCTCGCCCAGTGGTAAGCCCTCGGCCGTCAGTCGCCCCACGGCAGCGAGCTTGCGCAGTTGCGCGGTCATCGGGCCGAGGATCGCCATGGGGTCTTCACCCTCGGCGAACAGGTCTTCGAGAATGCTCAGCGCCGCCCCGGGTCGGCCTTCGCCGATCGCGTCCATGATGCGAAAGACATCCGCCGACTTGCTGCGACTGACGAACTGTTCGACATCCGCAACCGCGATTGCCGACCGAGCACCCACTGCCACCGCCAGCTTGGCGAGCTCCTGATCGAGTAGTCCCATGGCCGAGCCCACCAACTCCACGAGCAGCTCCGCCGCATCGGTGGCCAGCTTCTTCTTGTGCTGCGTCTTCGCCCACTCGATACACCACGCGGGCAGCTTGTACTGTGGCGGGCTCTTGCAGGCGATCTTCGCGGCATCTGGGATCGCTTTGGCGAGCTTGGTCGTTTCCGGAAACGTCTTCACGTCCAGAATCAGGATGCCCAGGTTACTGGGTTTGCTTGCGTATTTCTCAAGGATCGGCCGATGCTCCGTGACAAACGGATCGGCGTTGTCGATGATCACGAGGCGGCACGGTGCCAGGAATGGCACGGTATCCAGTTCGTTGCGCACCGTCGAGAAGTCGAGCTTCTCGCCCGCATATACCGAGACCGCGAACGCCGGGTCGGCCTCGCCCAGTGCCAGGGTGATGATGCGTTCTCGCACGAGCCGCTTCAGGAAGTCTTCATCGCCACTCAGGGCGTAGATGGGCTGGCGCTTGGGGCTGGCCGTTCTCAGAAAGGGGAGTGCATCCATGAAGTACCCCGTGGTATCGCAACTGCAAAATCACCTTACGCATCACGCTGCCGAAACGCCTCGATGATTGCTCTGGGAACGCCGATGTCGATCACATGAACTTCGCCGGTCCAGTCGCGGGCACTCGGGTTTTGGAAGCCGCGCTTGGGGGCTACGAATGTGGCGGTGTGGGTCGCCCGCACCGTGGGGCCGTTTGGCTCACCGCTGTCGCAGTCGAGCCCGGTCGGGAGATCGACCGCCAGGATGGGCCGCGTGGAAACATTCAGGAACGGAATCAGTTCCTGGTACGGGGTCTCCAGTGGCCGGTTCAGCCCGGTGCCAAAGAGCGCATCGACGATCCAGGCCGCGTTCGTCACATCTTTTACGAGCGATTCCGTCCAACTCTTGTTGCGGGGATCGTTGTGCGAGAGTGGGGAGAAGTGCGTCCAGATTTCGGCATTCACCAGGCAATCGGTGGCCAGCTTGCGGTTATTCGCGGCGACCACCTGACCGAAGCCGAACGAGCGTTGCTCGTCGGGCACGATCAGCCAGACCTGCACCGGCCAGCCGTGATTGTCGAGATGCCGCGCGATCACGAAGCCATCGCCGCCGTTGTTGCCCGGCCCGCACAGCACGGCCACAGGTTGCCGCTCGGGGTTCAGCCGCATCAGCAACTCGGCACACCCCCGGCCCGCGTTCTCCATCAACACGACACTGGGCATCCCGCAGTCTTCGATCGCGCGGCGATCGAGCTCCCGAACCTGATCGCGCGACAAGTCAAACGTACTCATGGGTTCCTCGCCTTCACCATCCGGGAATCGTTGCTAACGCTGCACCCGCAACCCCTGCCCCTGGAGAACGGCTTCCAACTCGGCCAGGGTGAACCACGGGAGATCGCCGGGAATCGTGTGCTTGAGCGCACCGAGTGCCGCACCGTAATCGAGCCCTTGTTTGAGATCGCCCGCAAGTAGCCCGTGAATGAGCCCCGCGGCCAGGGCGTCGCCCGCACCGAGACGATCGACAATCTCCACGTCGTACCACGCCGATTCGATCGTTTGTCCAGCGGAGTAAGCCTGAGCACCAAAGCGATTCTTCCAGACCAGATCGGCCTCACGGCGGGTGCTCACCACGATCTTGACACCGAAGCGATCAACGAGGCCCGCGGCGATCTCGGCGAAGTCGCTTCCCGTGATGCCGAAGAGGAACTCGGCATCGGCCTCGCTCGCGATCAGCACCTCGCACAGCGGGAGCAGTTGCCCCATCACACGGGCCGCGTGTTCACGAGTCCAGAGCTTGGAGCGGTAGTTGAGGTCGATGCTCGCGGTGAGCCCCGCAATTCGCGCTGCATGCAACGCTTCCTCCACGACTGCCGCCGCACTGTCGCTGAGAGCCGCGGTGATGCCGCTGACGTGGAACCACTTCGCGCCGGCGAAGATCGCGGGCCAATCGAACTGGCCACGCTGGGCCAGTGCCATCGCCGAGTTCTGCCGATCGTAGAGAATCGAACTGGCCCGGGGAGAGGCACCGAACTCCAAGAAGTAGAGACCGCAGCGGGCATCGGGAACATGTTGCACGAAGCGATCACCGACACCCACTTCACGCACCCGATTGGTGATGAGCTTGCCCAGCGCCTGATCGGGTAGCCGCGAAACCCACTGCACCGCGTGCCCCAGCCGCGCCAACCCCGCAGCCGTGTTTAACTCGGCACCACCAATCTCCAGATCGAGGGAGCGGGCCTGCTCCAGGCGCTGATAGTGCGGGGGTGCCAGTCGCACCATGGCCTCGCCGAACGTGACGATTTCGTGCATAGGAGTGTGGGTGCTCGGTTCAGGAATGGCGGTGTTGTCGCACGATATCCACATATTGCTTGGCCAGTGCGGTGAGCCCCGCAAAGTCGCCGGCCGCGACTCGCTTCGGGTCCACCAACTGGCTCCCCACACCCAGACAGACTGCACCGGCCCGTAGATACGCGCCGGCGGTAGCCAGATCGACGCCACCGGTGGGCATCAGTTTCACCTGTGGCAACGGACCCCGCAGTGCTTTGAAGAACGCCGTGCCAACGACATCGGCCGGGAAGACCTTTACGAGATCCGCACCCGCTTCCCAGGCTGTCACGACTTCCGTGGGGGTGAACGCGCCGGGCATCACGAGCTTATCGTAGCGGCGGCACAATTTGACAACTTCGAGGTTCAGGTTCGGGGCCACGATGAACTCGGCACCGGCCAACAACGCAGCACGGGCCGTTTCCGGATCGAGAACCGTGCCGGCGCCGAGCAGCACCCGATCACCCAGTTCGCGCCGGGCTGCCCGGATCACGTCGAGCGCGTTCGGCACCGTCAGTGTGATCTCCGCAACCGTGACCCCCCCCGCGGCCAGGGCCTTCACGACCTCCAC
>JBGTAO010000298.1:0-2401 GCA_041749835.1 Gemmata sp.
CCCTGCACCCCGCCGGCCGTGACCAGCCACACCGCCGCAAACATGTGCCCGATGTCTTGCGGCCGAATGGTGCCGTCGGCCATCTGCGACAGGTGCAGCCGCGTCGGGATCAACCGGGGCGTGGGCAAGCCGAATGTAGAGCGGAGGTAGCCGTCCAGGTCACGGCATCGGGCACACCACCGCTCTGCGAGCAGTTCGACCACCGCCGCGTTAGGCACGTCCGCGACTGCCACCCGGAAGTCCTCTGTGGCCGAAACTAGTAATTGGGTGGAATTGATATGGATTAGGTAGAGTTGCCATTCTGCCTAATCTGGAGTACTATTCCACCTAACGCTATGAAACACTTCACTCCATACAATCCTAACCCAAATCGGCTGGGCTTTCCAATGAATTCTGAACCTCAGTCGGGTGTTCGCAACAACTCTCCCAAGCTGCTTGACCGCGTGCGAGCCAAACTCCGATTGATGCACACTTCGATTCGCACCGAAGAATCCTATGTCAACTGGATCATTCGCTACATTCTGTTTCACAACAAGAAACACCCACAGGAGATGGGGGCACGTGAGATCGAGGCGTTCCTCACGCATCTGGCCGTCGTCCTGAACGTCTCCGCAAGCACGCAGAATCAGGCCTTCTCAGCACTGTTGTTCCTTTATCAGCGTGTCCTGGAGATCGAGTTGCCACGGTTAGATGCGCTGCGAGCCCGGCAGCCGAGCCGCTTGCCCGTGGTGCTCTCCGTTGAAGAAGTCCGTTTGATATTCGAGCGAATGAGCGGCCGCGAACGCTTGATGACCGAGCTGCTTTATGGTACCGGAATGCGCTTACTGGAAGTGTGTCGCCTACGAGTCAAGGATGTCGATTTCGATCGTAATCAGATTGTCGTGCGTGATGGTAAAGGCAATAAAGATCGCGTGGTCCCGTTACCCGAGCGGGTGAAGCCGGCGCTGCAGCGACAGGTGGAGCAGGTCGCAACACTTCATGCAAAAGATCTGGCGACAGGGCATGGTCGAGTGTGGCTCCCATCGGCATTGGCGGAGAAATCACCGCGGTGGGCTTACGAGTTGGGTTGGCAGTACCTGTTTCCGAGTTCACGGCTGAGCCTGGATCCGCGGGCCTCGATGGATACGCGCGATGGGCATGAACGTCATGGTTCCGTACGAATGCGGCATCATATTCATGAAAACAACTTGCAAAAGTCGGTGCACGCAGCGGTCGTGGCGACGGGAATTAGCAAGAAAGTCAGTTGCCATACCTTTCGTCACTCCTTCGCGACGCACCTCCTGGAGGCGGGTTACGATATTCGCACGGTGCAAGAGCTGCTTGGACACGCGGACGTGAGCACCACCCAGATCTATACCCACGTGATTCAACGGGGTGCCAGTGGTGTGCAGAGCCCACTCGATCGCTTGTGACAGAGGGGGCACGCACATCACCGGAACAACGTCTCGCGATCATCGATCTGATGGCACCACTTGCTTAGCCGGAGACAGGTGCAGTTCGACGTTGACGCAACCACGGCCGGGTAACGCCAAGGATGCACATTCCGATTGATACCACCAAGGTCGTGGGTTCAGGCACAGATGTCACAGCGTCGATGGTCACCACTCGGCCAAAACTCACTCCGATCGGGTCGCCGATGTTGATGCCCAACCCAGCTAAAATGTTGTTCGGGTCAGATTTCAAGAAGATCACGGTGATGTCCGGGCTCAACGGGTCGGAGAACGCCGTCCCCGGTGGGAATGGGATCGTCGGAATGTTGCTGGCAGCGAATGTCGAGTTTTGCAAGGTCTCAAACGTGATCCCGCTCAGCGGTCCACTCGTGATCATGAGTTCGAACAGAAGCTGGAAATCAACATTGTACGTCCCATCCGGGTTCGTCACGATGGTCCCGGTCGTGGCCGTGTTGGCGAGGGAATAAGTCAGGAAACCGCCAGGGTTGAGTGGATCGGGCAAGTCGCTGCCGGTGAGGGCGGAGATCACGTTCGCAGTGCCTGCAGCGGTGTCGATGGAAAAGACTTGCGGCCCAACAGCGGAGAGTTGAACCGGATTCGGACCAAACAAGGGTGACGAAATCGACTGCGTTGCCGTGCTTTGAGTGGTGAAGATGATTGCCGCTTCGGCGGCGCTTGCGCTCACGAACAAGCCACCCAACGAAATGCAGAGCATGAAATACCGCATGGGCGAACCTCCTGTATCAGTCGAACCTGGAGCCGCCGGCAGTAGCAGCACTGCCATCCACGTCTCCACTGTGGAACTCGGCATGATCTTGCGTCGATCCACACTTGCGCAGAGCATCCCATTCACGGGCTTGTTCTGTCAATTATAATTTGGAATAATCTTACAGAATCGTGGCTTGGGGTTTTGCGAAGCTCTTCATGAAGTGAACGCCTGAACACAGTCA
>JBGTAO010000299.1:0-11095 GCA_041749835.1 Gemmata sp.
GGAGTGATCGGCCGCGATTCCCGCCACAAGGGCCGCCAGGACAAGGGTCGCCAGGTCGGGCCGCGCGTCGATCGCGGCTCCGTCGTGCTCGGCCCGGGTGGTCAAGTCGATGTCGTCGAACAACAGTGGGGCTCACGGCGCGGGCCACGAGCGGCGCTGCTCCGCAAGCACATGCGTGGCAAGCAGCAACCCATCGTCAAGGAAGGCAAGATCGAGATCGCAGTGCCGATCACGATTCGCAACCTCTCCGAAACCATCGGCATGAAGGTTGGCGAACTCACCAAGCGGCTGCTCAAGGAAACGAGTCAGCTTTACGGCATCAACTCTGTGGTGGAACTCGAGGTCGCCTCGCTGATTGCGCTCGAGAAGAACATCGAGCTGATTGCCAAGAAACAGGAAACCGCCGAAGACAAACTGCTGGCCGAATACGAGAAGTTGCTGACCGACGTCGAGGTCGAGAAGCTCAAGCCGCGGCCCCCGATCGTGACCATCATGGGCCACGTCGACCACGGCAAGACCTCGTTGCTCGACCGGATTCGCCAGAACTATGGCCTGGAATCCGATGTGGTTTCGACCGAAGCCGGTGGCATCACGCAGTTCATCCGTGCCTGGTCCGTGAAGCGCGATGTCATCGTGGAGAAGGAAGTGGACGGAGTGATGCAGGAGGTGATGGAGGAACGCAAGATTACCTTCCTCGATACACCCGGCCACGAAGCGTTCACCAAGATGCGTGCCCGCGGTGCCAATGTCACGGATATTGCCGTGATCGTTGTGGCGGCGACCGATGGTGTCATGCCCCAGACGCAAGAAGCCATCAGCCACGCCAAGGCAGCCGAGGTCAAGATTATCGTGGCGATCAACAAGGTTGATATGCCCAACGCGAATCTCGATCGCACCCGCCGCCAACTCTACACTGAAGGCCTGATTCCTGACGACATGGGTGGCGATGTTCAGTTCGTCGAAACCAGCGCCGTCACCGGGGTGGGTGTCGCGGAATTGCTCGACACGATCGTGTTGGTTGCCGAAGTCGAAGAACTCACAGCCGATCCCGATCGCCGTGCCGCCGGAACCTGCCTGGAAGCGTACATGACCTCCGATGAAGGTGTCATGGCCACCCTGCTGATTCAGCAGGGTACGCTCAACCGTGGTGATATCGTCCTGTGCGGTTCGACGTACGGTCGCGTTCGCGCCATGTACAGCGATATGGGCCGGCCGATCAAGCAAGCGGGGCCGAGTGCGCCGGTTCGCATCACCGGGCTCGATCGGGTGCCCAATGCCGACGACCCGTTCTATGTCGTCGATGAACTGACGAAGGCCCAGGAGATCGCCGAGGATCGACAGCAAAAGGAACGCGAAGCGGCCCTGAACAAGTTCTCCGCTCCCAAGGATCTCGACAGCCTCAACGCGGCCAAGAGCAAGGCCAAGATCACCGAGTTGAAGGTGATCGTGAAGGCCGAAGCACGCGGTTCCGTTGAAGCGATCCGCAAGGAACTCGAGAAACTCACGCACGAGGAAGTGACCACCCGCGTGCTGCACGCCGGGATCGGAGCAATCACCGAATCGGATGTGATCCTGGCACTGACCAGCCCCGACGATACACTCGTGATCGGATTCAACGTGACCGCCGACGATGCCGCACTTCGGCTGGCCGAAGAACGGGGCATTAGCCTGCGGGAATACGACATCATCTACAAACTGACCGACGATGTGAAAGCCGCACTCGAAGGGCGATTGAAGCCTATCGAGGAAGTGGTCCACCTCGGCCGGGCGGTGATCCGCGACACCTTCAAGATCTCCAAGGTGGGCACCATCGCCGGTTGCTACGTCACGAGCGGTTCCATCGAACGCAATGCCCGCGTACGAGTGATTCGTGAAGGAGTGGTGGTCTATCCGCCATCCGACAAGGTCGTCGGCCTCGACAGCCTCAAACGCTTCCGCGACGACGCCAAGGAAGTCCGCGAAGGGTTCGAGTGCGGCATGAAGCTCAGTGGCTTCGACGATCTCAAGGTCGGCGATGTCATCGAGGCATTCAAGATCGAAAGCCGACAGCGTACCCTCTAAATCCTACGTATGGGGGTTGGCGAAAGCGGAGACCGCGTCACTGCTTTCGCCAACCCCCGCCAATACAGTCATCATGGTGATCGGTTCCCTGGAAGTCCGGTTGTTGATCCGCGAGAGTCGGACACTCAAAGACAAGCGCCAGGTTGTGCGTAGCATCCTGGAGCGACTCCGCAATGGGTTCAATGTCTCGGCCACCGAAGTCGATTCGCATCAGGATGTGAAGGTGGCCACACTGGCCTTTGCAGTGGTCGGATTCGAAATCGCAGCGGTTCAGCACACCCTGCAGCAAATCGCCGAGGCCCTGCGCAAGCACCCCGTGGCGGAATACCTGAATGGCGAGAGTGTAGTTGGCCGCGAAGTGGTTTGAGAACGAAGTGGTTTGAGAACGAAGTGGTTTGAGAACGAAGTGGTTTGAGAACGAAGTGGTTTGAGAACGAAGTGGTTTGAGAACGAAGTGGTTTGAGAACGAAGTGGTTTGAGAACGAAGTGGATCGATCACTCTGAGAACAAATGGGGCCGGACGGTTGCCGGAACCCGGGAAGACAACGATCGCATGAAATCGCACCGGCTGGCTCGTGTGTCGGAAGTTGTTCGTGAGACGGCGGCCAACGCTATTCTCTTCGAGCTCAAAGATCCTCGCGTCAAGAATGTGACAGTCACACGGGCCGAAGTATCGGCCGATTTGCAGCACGCCAAAGTCTTCGTATCGATCATGGGTTCCGAAAAGGAACAGCAATTGACGATGCATGGTCTCAAGAGCGCCGCGGGGTTTGTTCAAACCAAGGTGGCGAGTCAGCTCACCACTCGCTACGTACCACACATTACCTTCATCCTCGATGAAGGGATCAAGAAGAGCATCGAGATTGCACGCTTGATCCGTGAAGCGAACGAGCAGGCGGCAGCCGCGAACCCCAACGCGGATGCCCACACTACGGACCAGGACGACGAACTCGATAACGAACTCGATAACGAACTCGACGACGAGTCTGACAACGAGCAACCCGATCAGACCAAGACCCACGGCTCCGCCGACGGATCGGCGGCCAGCCCGGACTGAGTCCCCTGCACTTCTCTCGCTCCCGTTGCGAGAGTCGACGATCAGTCCGAATACGGACCCGGAAACGGAGTGCCCCCGCATGCCGGCCATCACGAATAAGCAGCAACTGCTCACGCAGGTGCAAACCATATTAAAGAAGAAGTACGCCAGCAGCGTCCGTTCCACGGACGAGGCCGACGAAGAACCGCGCCCGCTCCTCGAAGAACTGATTTACGCCATCTGCCGCGAAAGCAGCACCGCCGCCGATGCCGACGCCGGTTACGCAAGGCTACGTAAGGCGTTCATCGATTGGAACGAAGTGCGTGTGAGCACGGTGCAAGAAGTTGGCGAAGTGCTTCGGCCACTCCCCGGACCCGGCACACGAGCCAGGCGCATTATTGGGCTCCTCCAAAAGGTGTTCGAGGAACGCTATTCGTTCGATCTCAGCGACCTCGACAAGAAGGGTCTCAAACAGGCCGCCAAGCAACTGGCCCGATACAAGGACGACGTGACCGACTATACCGTCGCCTGGGCCGTTCAGCGGGCGCTCGGTGGCCATGCCATTCCACTCGATGAACCGACGCTGCGGGTGCTCAGCCGGCTCGGCCTTGTGGAAGATGTCGACCCCGAAAGCCTGGAGACCGTTCGCGGGAGCATCGAACACGTGATTCCCAAGACTCGTGGGGCGGAGTTCACCGAGTTGCTCAGCATGCACGCTCTGGAAGTCTGCACCGAAAAGGAACCGCACTGCTCGGTGTGTTTGCTCAAAAGCGATTGCCCCACCGGGATCGAGAACACCTCAAAAAAAGTAGAAGCCAAGCCGAAGAAATCCCGCTGAATTGAGCTGTGACAGGTTATGCATCCGGGGTGCTTGTTCCGGACACTACTACCGGGGTGCTCACCAGTCCCTATGCTACCGAAGGGCTGACGCCCTCCGCTCGCCAAAGACTTGCTTTCCCTGGGACCGCGGTCGTCCCAGCAACTTCCCTGGGACCGCGGTCGTCCCGATCGCTCGTCTGCTGATGGACCGGAGGGCTGACGCCCTCCGCTCGCCAAAGACTTGCTTTCCCTGGGACCGCGGTCGGCCCGACCGCTCTTGTGCTATACGCCGAAGTGCTCACGCAACCCCGCCGCACGCCGTTAGCGTTCGCTCGACAATGCCGCAGAGGGAACCGTTGATTCCGGCCCCGCGTACTTCTGATCCAGAAACACGAGGTAGAGCAACCCACCGAGCATCAGGTAGCAAAGCGCTGTCGCCCCGAACGACGACGAACCCATCTTCACCGCACTTCCCGCCGACGATTTCAGCTTGATGCGCAAGCCACTCAGATCGACCGAGTAGATCTCATCGAGCACCAGATGCGACAGGAAACCGAGCATCACCCCCACAGCAAGGGCCATCCGTACTCTGGGATCGGGGCCGCCGTAACCCAGGTACACCAATAAGCCCGCGATCACCATCGCCGGCAAGCTGTGGTACATCCCGCGGTGAACGGTGAACCGTCGGAAGAAATTCGTAAGCCCATACCGTACAAAGAGATAGCCAAAGAGCATGCTTGCGATCACGCCTTCGCGGGTGAAGCCAGCTTCCATCATGCGGGGCACCAGGAGCATCGGGATGATTGCTGCCGCCAGGCCCGAGAGTTCCCGCAGTGGTACTCCGGAATCGCTATCAAGGTCGGGCAACATCCCCCCAACTGCGGTGAGCCCCGCGGCGAGCAGTCCGGTCTCGGTGTTGAACCCCATCGGTTGCACGACCGCGCCGCCATAAACCACGCCCACGGCAGTGGAAACCGTGATGTGCATCCGAAACCCGGCCATGAGAGTGCCTCCGCAATTTCGGAACCAAGTGCAAAAATCGGTGCAACCGACATAGTGTTCGCGCGTATCATATGGCAGCCTGTATACAGGAGGTTGCCATGCTACCCACCAACACTGCGATTGCACAACTACTTCGCCAGCAAGCCTCGGATCTGGCTCGCAGAGGCGACAACTTGTACCGAGTGCGGGCATTTCGTCAAGCCGCGATGGCCATGCTCACACTCCGGGAGGAGTTGGCCACACTGATTGCCGTGCAGGGATGGTCGGCGCTGGAAGAGATCCCGGGGATTGGTCGAAGCCTGGCGCGAACGATTACCAGCTTCCTTGAATCCCCGAGTGCGGCACCACCGGTGAGTTGAACCTCGAACCTAAAGCCATCATTCGTATTGCAGCGCATCCGGGATACGGGTCTGGATCGCGCGAATGGCAGGAAGCAGTCCCGCAAGTGTCGCCGTGAGGATCGACACCCCGGCGATGACGGCCGTTTGCTTCCACGGAATCATCACATCGAACACGAAGCCAGATTCTTCCACCAGCACCACTTTCAGCACATACCACTCCATGGGCAGTCCGATCAGAATCCCCAACATGGTGCCGAATAGACCCATGAGTAACGCCTCGGCCATGACCGACCGCAGCACCTGCGCTGGCGTCGCTCCGACGGCCAGCAGTAGCCCGAGTTCGCGCTTGCGCTGGAGCACCGAGATGAGTAGCGCCGTGACCACTCCCAGCGCCGCAACGACACCCACAACCAGTTGCTGCAGGTACGCCAGGAGATAGACCCGGCTGATCAACTCCGAGAGGAACTTCTGCAGCGAATTCTTGTCGGTCACGAACAAACCCTTGGACGCGACGAACGAATCGAGATCGCGGTCGGCGGCTGGCGAGCCACTGATTCCCCGCTTGAGGAAGACATGGCACATATCGATGAGTTGATCGCCGAACAACTCGGAGTACCGTTGGCGGTCCATGAACACGGTGCCACGGCTCCAGGAGT
Source organism: Gemmata sp. (assembly GCA_041749835.1). GTDB lineage: Bacteria > Planctomycetota > Planctomycetia > Gemmatales > Gemmataceae > Gemmata. The sequence continues at coordinate 5,916 of JBGTAO010000299.1, forward strand.
AATCGCGCACGGTGCCGACCACGCGAAGATCGACCGGTCCCTTGGGGCCAGGCAGCGTAATGATGTCGCTAATGTGGACGTTGTGTCGCCGGGCGAAGTTCTCGCTCACCAGCACATCGTCGGTTCCCGGCAGTTCGAGGAACTTCTCCAGATCGGGCAAGCCCGTCGGAATGCGATCGCGTGTGGCAGTAGCATATTCGATCGCATCCATCGCGATAAGGTAGACAATCGTGCCGTTGAACTCGGGGCGGGCGTACCGAATGGTCATGACGCGATCGACGATCGGCAGGGCTCGCAGGTCGCGGGCAATCCCCTCGGCCATGGGCGAGTTCGAGCTGTTGGCCGCGGTCATGTTCCCGCTGAAGACAAAGTGATCGGCCTGCACCACCTGGGCAATCCACGAGACGACCGGTTCTTCGTTGCTACGGCCCACACCTGCGGTTTGAAACATCATGGCGACGCCAGCGCCCAGTGCGCCGATCACGACACCGGTGCGGCCGGGAGCACGCGAGAGGTTATCGAAGGCGAGGCGAACCGAGATCGGACACGTGAGGCGAACCAGCGGGTGGAACAGCGAGACCAGCAGACTCACGAAGAACGGCGCGGCCAGCAAAAGCCCGACGAGCACGATCATCATGCCACCAATGGCCCCCACCCGAGCGGGCAACTCGTTGCGAAACAGGATCAGGGCCAAGCCGCCGCCCACCATACCCAGGCAGGCCAGTTGGTGCAACAACCGCCAGATTCCCTTCGCTCCCGCAGTGGTCCGGCGAACCACGTGGGCAGGGTCATCGTTGGCGGCCTGTACCGCGGGGACCAATGCCGCGAATACCGCTGTCGAAACTCCTGCCAGAACGGCGAGCGCGGCGTTGAGCCACGAGAGGCGGCTCGGGCTCACCTCCGGATTCAGGAACATCGATTGCAGTTCGCTCTCGAACTGTGTCAGTGTCAGTTCCGCCAGCACGATACCCAGAGGCACACCCAGAACCGCACCAACCAGACCCAGCACGGCAGCAACGGTGGAAAAGAGAATGATGACCTGGCCACGCGTGGCACCGACCGAACGCAGAATGCCGATGTCGGGCCGGCGCTCGGCCACGGTTACCGCCATGGCGTTGTAGACCAGGAACAAGCCGACGATCATGGCCCCGGCAGCGCAGACCAGAAAGCCAATCTGCAAGCCGGAGACGATCTCCTGGGTGCTCCGGCGGTGTGCGTCCGGTGTGCGCACATTCGCACGCTTGCCGAGCAAGTCGGCGGCGGCAGCCTGGACCACATTACGATTCGCCTCGGATTCCAGGAAGACATCAATCCGGTTCACCTTCTGCGGCGATTGGTGTTCGGCCAGCGCTTCGCCCGCTCCGCCCAGAACCACGCCAAGTGGGGGAAGCGGTCGCAGGACCCGGCACGCCTGCCCCACGCTCATCCCGATGAAGTTCTTGCCCAGCGGAGCCAGCGGCGAATCCTTCTCGAAGTCGACCACGCCGACGGGCAGGCACTCGAAATCGCGGGTGGCGTGCCGCACCAGGAATGGTTTGTCGGCTCCCTGGCGCACCCACTCATCGTAGATCGGCCGCGACACCATCACGAGCCGTGCGGGAATGCGTTCCCACAGTTCACCCGCTTTGCTGAAGTCGCCAGCTGAGATGGCCCCAAATACGGGGAAAAGTTGCGGCCGCACAGCTGCGGCCAGCGGCGTAAAGTGTGCTTTCAGCGCGTTATCGTTCACCAACAACTGGCTGGATACTTCCGCACCAATCAGCACCGCGACCCGGCCATCGAGCCCGGGCATGGTGATGCGATCGTAAACCAACGGCTGAACGGAACGCACTCCGGGTAGTTGCGCGGCTCGCAGTTCGTCTGCGAGCGAGCGGAGCACACCCGATTCCCCATTCGTGACATACAACTCGGCGCTGCCACCGGGCGTTGTGGTATCTTGTGCGGCGACTTCGATGCACTGATTTAAGATGCGGGCCGAGATGAGCGTAGCCACGCCGAGCGCGATGCTGGCGACGATCAACAGTGCGCGATCCCACCGTTGCAGCAGATAGCGAATGCTCAGCACGCGGTAAACCGACGGCACCATCCGTGATTCCTCATTCGCTCGGGGAGCGCATTGCGATTCAACAACACGCGGGTGAACCTGTGGCAACCGCTTCGCGGCCGGTTCACCGCCGGATCACCGGTTGATCGGATTCCAATAATCCGTCGCGGATCTTGACCAACCGAGTGCCATACGAAGCCGCGGCAGGGTCGTGCGTCACCATGATGACGGCACGCCGACCGGGTTCCGGCAGCTTCGAGAGGAGCGTGAGAATCTCACGGCTCGTGGCCGTATCGAGATTGCCCGTCGGTTCATCGCACAGAACCGCTTCCGGGTCGGCCACCAGCGCTCGGGCCACTGCCACCCGTTGCATCTCGCCGCCCGACATTTCGTCCGGGAAATGCTCGGCCCGGTGAGCCATGTTTACCTGCTCCAGGCATTCCAGGGCTCGCGCCAATGCGATGCGCCGGCTCGTGCTTCCCAGCAGCAGCGGCAAGGCGACGTTCTCGGCGGCGGTGAGCGTGGGAAGGAGATTGAACGCCTGGAAAACGAAGCCAATTCGGTCGCGCCGTAACAGCGACCGCTGCCGGTCCGACATGGTTTGCAGGTCCTGCCCCTGGAACACGGCACGGCCACCCGTGGGTGTGTCGAGTGCGCCCATCAGGTGCATCAGTGTGGACTTCCCCGAGCCCGATGGCCCCATGATGGTGACGTACTCACCAGGCGCGACGCGCATCGACACCCCGCGAACGGCGTTCACCGTCCGCCGGCCCTGAATGTACGACTTCGTGGCATCGATCAATTCAAGCATGGGAATCGGTGCTACCGGGTGAATCGGATCTATCTGAGTTATCGGACGCATTGGGGTTCCAGGTGAAGACGATGGCCGAAGTTTCGGATTTCGCTTCGCGCGGAACCCCAGAAGCCAGGGTTGGCAGTGGGGTCAGGTGCGGAGCTTCCGGTACTTGATCCGTGTCGGGAGCTCGGCCGTCGGGCCTAGGCGCACTTTCTTTTGCTCTTCATACACCGCGAAGTTCCCCTCACACCAGACCACCTTGCTATCGCCTTCGAACGCCAGGATGTGCGTTGCGATGCGATCCAGGAACCAGCGATCGTGCGAGATCACCACGGCACAGCCCGCGAAGTTGATGAGTGCATCTTCGAGCGCACGAAGCGTATCGACATCCAGGTCGTTGGTCGGTTCGTCGAGCAACAACAAGTTCCCGCCACTGCGGAGTAACTTGGCGAGGTGAATGCGGTTGCGTTCGCCACCGGAGCAATCGCCCACCCTCTTTTGTTGATCGGGGCCTTTGAAGTTGAACTTGGCACAGTACGCCCGGCTCGCCACTTTTTGCTTGCCCAACATGATGTAGTCGGCACCGCCAGTGACCTCTTCAAAGATCGTGTTGGTATCGACGAGCGCGTCGCGGTTCTGGTCCACGTGCGCCACCTTTACGGTGGAGCCCACGGTTAGCTTGCCCCCATCGGGTTGTTCGCTCCCCACGATCATCTTGAACAGCGTGGTTTTGCCCGCACCGTTGGGGCCAATCACACCGACAATGCCACCCTTGGGAAGGTTGAACGTGAGATCGTCGAACAGCAGGATATCGTCGAAGCCCTTCTTGACCCCCTCGGCCCGCACGACCAGATCGCCGAGCGGCGGCCCCGCGGGAATCTGGATCGTCAACTCGCGTTCATCCTCGTCGATCACCTGTTCCTGAAGTTTGTCGATGGCGGCCAGGCGGGCTTTGCTCTTGGCCATGCGGGCTCGAGGTGAGCTCTTGGCCCATTCCAATTCGCGATCGAGCGCTTTCTGCCGGGCGCTCTCTTGCTTTTCCTGCACCGCCAGTCGCTTCTTCTTTTGTTCGAGCCAGCCGGAGTAGTTGCCCGCATACGGGTAGCCACGGCCGTAATCGAGTTCGAGAATCCACTTGGCCACGTTGTCGAGGAAGTAGCGATCGTGTGTGACGGCCACCACGGCACCGGCGTACCCGGCGAGGTGGTGTTCGAGCCACTCCACCGATTCGGCGTCGAGGTGGTTGGTCGGTTCGTCGAGCAGGAGCAGATCGTGCCCTTGCAGCAGCGTTTTGCACAGCGCCACGCGGCGGCGTTCGCCACCCGAGAGCCGCTCCACCGGTGCATCGGGTGGTGGGAGCCGCATCGCATCCATGGCGATCTCAAGCTGGCGGTCGATCTCGTAGGCGTTGGTGGCGTCGATCTGCGTTTGAACCCGTTCCATCTCGTTGGAGAGTTTCTCGAAGTCGGCATCCGGGTCGGCCATCGCCTCGCCAATCTCTTCCTGCCGCTTCACCAGAGCGCGGATATGGGCCACCGCCTCCTCGACGTTCTCGATCACATTCTTGCCGGGGGTCAGGTGCGGTTCCTGCGGCACATAACCGATGCTGGCCCCCTTCTCGGCCCAGGCTTCGCCCATGAAGTCCTTGTCCACGCCGGCCATGATCTTCAGTAAGGTGGATTTCCCGGCACCGTTCGAGCCGATCACGCCGATCTTGGCTCCGGGATAGAAGTTCAAGTTGATATCCTTGAGTACCTCTTTCTTGCCATAGTGCTTCGTGAGGTGCGTGATGTTAAAGATGTAACGATCGCCCATGAGTCCCTCGATAGTATTCGTGCTATTGCAACTTCATTTTAGGCGCGCGGCACTCTCAACACAGGTCACCTGCCAGACTCGGCGGAATTTCATCGGGAAGCGGCACGCGCCGGGGTTGGGGGATCTTGCGGGGCAGCCATCGCGGGTTATACTGGCCACATGTCCACACCAAGCTATCAGAAAGCCCAGCGACACCTGACCCGGAAGTGCCCGGTGATGAAGCGACTCATCACACAATTAGGGCCGTGCACGCTCACCCCGAACCCGGCTGATCCGTTCACCCTGATTGTGCGGTGCGTGATCGGGCAGCAGATTTCGACCAAGTCCGCCGATTCGATCTTTCGCAAGCTCGCCACGGAAGTGGGGGGACCACCTGTACCGCTGCGCAAACTCGCCCGCCTCAGTGACGACCAACTCCGAGCCTGTGGCCTCTCGGGACCGAAGCAGCGAACCTTGCAAGCCGTGATGGAGCATGTGCGGGCTCAGCCGCGAATGCTTGGCGAACTGGAGCAGCAAGACGACGAC
>JBGTAO010000300.1:0-2381 GCA_041749835.1 Gemmata sp.
GACCATGTCGGGAATCTGTACTTTACCGAAGTTCCCACACCCGGCGTGAGCGGAGCTAACGGGGGGACTAATGCCGTGTACAAGTACGATCTTGTCAACGAAGAGATAATCCTGATCGACATGGGGGACCCGGAACCGACCGATGTGACGGCAACGGCCAACGGTACGGTGTACTGGACCTGTACCTCGGCTGGGGTCATTGTCGAAGCCCGGCCGAAACCGAAGAAGCGGCGGTAAGTCGTTTTTGCTACCAAAGCGGAAACGGTTCTCGAATCTGATCGTTGTCGACTCGCAGCGACAACTTCTTTGCCGAGGTCGGCTTCGACCTCGGTCTTTTACTTCTGCTGTTCCAGCAGAGGTCGGTTGTCCTTGCTTGAGGTGTTGTGCTTTTTCCGGTGTCGGGCCACTCGCAGCAATCTCCCCATCCGGCTACTTCCCAAGCCGCGCACCAGCGGATACGTTGTCTGCTTCCCGCCCCGGGTTGTCAGGGTCTTGTGATGTTCCCCACGTCCATTCGCATCGAGTCGCTCCGCAGCACCATCGGCGGCGATTTGCTGCAATTCCTGCCAGAACTCACGCTCTGTGTCGGAATCGTGGCCTTGTTGCTGATTCGGCTCGTCCCGCTGCTCGATCGATTGCACCTGGGCAGTGTGGCCGTGGTGACCCTGATCGCATCGCTGGTGACCGCGGGCAATCAACTGGCGACGGAGCCACACGGTGCCGGGAGCATCTTCACCGGCATGCTCGTTTCCGATCCGTTTGCATTGCTCGTCCGTTGCCTGATCCTCGCCGCTGCGCTCCTCACAGTGCTCCTCACACTCTTGACCGGGATTCCCGATCGCGCCGACTCCGCAGACTTCTACGTGCTCCTGCTCGGTGCGACGCTGGGCATGCTGTTGATGGCCTCGGCGAATCACCTGATCATGGTCTTCATTGCCATTGAGATGGCGAGCTTACCCTCGTACGCCATGGCCGGATTTCTCAAAGGGAAGCGGACCGGGAGTGAGGCCGCGTTGAAGTACGTGGTGTATGGCTCGGCCGCAGCCGGTGTGATGCTCTATGGAATGACGCTGATCGCGGGCACATTTGGCACGGGTTATCTCCCCGATATTGCCGCGGGGGTGGCCAGCCGCGGTTTCGATCTCCCGGTGCTCGCAGGCTTCGCGCTGCTCTTTATCGGCCTGGGGTTCAAGCTCGCGGCCGTGCCATTCCACTTCTGGTGCCCAGATGTGTTCGAAGGAGCCGCGGCAGAGGTGGCCGGGTTCCTTTCCGTGACATCGAAAGCGGCTGCGATCGCGCTCACGAGCCGAATCTTGCTCACGCTACAAGCCCATCAGCCGCCGGAAAGCTGGGTCATTCCCGAATCGCTTGGCGTGCTGGTTGGTGTGATCGCGGCCATCACGGTCACGTTTGGGAACCTCGCGGCGTTTGGGCAAACGAACCTCAAGCGACTACTGGCCTACTCCACTATCGCACACGCGGGTTACATGCTGCTGGCCGTGGCTGTGGTGTCTTCGGCGGCCACCGCGAGTGTGCTCTATTACCTGGCCGCGTACATCGTGATGAACCTCGGTGCGTTCGCTGTCGTGGCGATTGTTCGCAATCTCAAGGGCTCGGAAGAGTTGACCGCCTTTCGCGGGTTGGTGGTGTCGCACCCGGTGTTGGCCGTCACCATGACGATCTTCCTACTGGCCCTGTTAGGGTTGCCGCCACTGGCGGGGTTTGCGGGCAAGTTCCAGGTGTTCGCCAGCGTTTATGAGGCGGGGAAAGCCGCGACGACTGCGGGGCATGCGAGCCTGGGCACACTGTTCTACGTCTTGCTTGGTGTCGGTGCGCTGAACACCGTGGTGAGCGCGTATTACTACCTGAAAGTCGTTCGCCTGATGCTGCTGGAAGACGCCCCTGAGGCCGCCCCCGCAGATGGTCACGCTGTGGCACCGATAGCCCTGGCTTACCTGGTGGCGTTGGCCATACTGCTCTTCGTGGGTGGCATCTTGTGGGATCCCCTGACGATGGCAGCCGAGCACGCGGTCGAGCCGTTCCGCCGTTGAACTGCTGCGGAGTGATCGTTGTTCCCAGACTCACCGACGCTGTGACCGCCGGGCCAACTCATGCTGTTCGACACCCACACGCACCTGTTCGATGAGCGATTCCGCGATGATCTGCCGGCCATCCTGGCCCGCGCCGCCGAGCGGCTCCAGCGGGTCATTTGCGTGGGGATCGACCGTGAATCGTCACTCGAATCGGTGCGGTTGGCCCAGCAGTACCCGCTTATCCTCGCTGCCGTGGGGATTCAACCGAACCATGTGGCCGAGGCCAAACCGGGCGACTGGGACGAGATCGTGCTGCTCGCACAAACCGAACCGCGCGTGATCGCCATC
>JBGTAO010000301.1:0-3085 GCA_041749835.1 Gemmata sp.
TCGTGGGCGGCGGTGGATCGACACCCGAGATGTGGCAACGCTTCATCAAGGCCAGCGGCGGGCCGGACGCAACCATCGTGGTAATTCCCACGGCCATGGAAGACCCGCTGCCCGCCGAATCGGGCGAAGAGAAGATCCTCAAGAAGTATGGGGCCAAGAACGTGGTGGCGCTCCACACCCGCGATCCGAAAGTCGCCAACGATCCGAAGTTCAGCGAAGTGCTCACGAAAGCGGGCGGTGTGTGGTTTGGCGGTGGTCGCCAGTGGAAGTTTGTCGATGCCTACGCTGGCACGGTGACCGAAAAGCGCTTTCACGAGGTGCTCGCCCGGGGTGGCGCGATCGGTGGCAGCTCGGCCGGGGCGAGCATTCAGAGCGAGTTCATGCCACGCGGTCATCCGCTCGGCAACACCGTGATGGCCGCCGAAGGATACGAGAAGGGATTGTGCTTTCTGCCGGGCTGCGCGGTCGATCAGCATTTCTTTGCGCGGCAACGCACCGCCGACATGGCCGGCCTGATGAAGCAGTACCCGCAGTACCTGGGAATCGGGATCGACGAAGCGACAGCGATCGTGGTGACGGGCGGCCGTGCCGAGGTAATCGGCCGCAGCAAGGTGGCCATCTACGATACCACCGTTCCGAGCTTCTTCCGCGACTACATCGAGCTCAAACCCGGCGATGCTTATGATCTGAAGGAGCGACGCAAGCTAGCGAAGCCGCAGAAGTGAGCACCACCGGTAGCAATCACAAGAGCGGTCGGGACGACCGCGGTCCCGGGGTGTGTTGAGAAGTGTGGGTGCGTAGCAGAAGAGCGGTCGGGACGACGGCGGTCCCGGGGGAGCAGTTTGGGCTGGTCTTGTCCTGGGATCGCGGTCGTCCTGACCGCCTTCATTTCTTCCGCTGGGATCGCGTGCCACTGGTCCGCTCTTGAGTAGTGGTAAAAGAGCGGTCGGAACGACGGCGGTCCCAGGGGAGAAACTGGTGAATGAGACGCGGAACCGATAACGGGCCACCAGCGCGTGGGAAGCGGTTTTCCCAGTTGCCGGCGGCCCGCTGCCAAAGGCAGTCGCACTTACCACTTCGTACAGCCACCCCAGAGCAGAGCAATGATGATGATCGGGATCGGCAGGCCCAGCAGCCACGCTGCGAGGCCGTACTTGATCTTACCCATGCGTGTGGTGGGCTCGTTGTGCGGGGTCATATGTTAACACTCCTGTGCTTGCTCAGTTCAGCCCGGGCACCGTGACCCGAGGTGGAATCTTGAACTTGCAAACACCATGCCAGTCCGCACAACCCCGCGTTTCAATTGTGAAGATTTGTTGAAGACGAGCGACAATGCCCTGCCGCCGCACTGTGAGGAAGTACCCTGTCGGGAACCCTCCCGATGCGCCTTCGCCCTCCGGTGTGCTGTATGAACTTCTGGGACGCCGTACTCTCGTTGCCTTCCGGTCCGCTCATTTTCTTGGCTGTTGCGCTGTTTGTTGCCTTCGCCTTCGAGTTCATCAACGGCTTTCACGACACCGCGAACGCGGTCACCACAGTCATCTACACCCGCACGCTCCCCGCGACTCCGGCGGTTCTCTACTCCGGCTTCCTGAACTTCCTGGGGGTGCTCTTGGGTGGCACTGCTGTCGCCTTCGGGATCGTCAACCTGCTCCCGGTGGATCTGCTGATCGAAGGAACATCGAACGAGGCACTGGTCATGGTGCTGTCGTTGTTGGTCGCGGGCGTGATCTGGAACCTGGGCACGTGGTACCGTGGGTTGCCCGTCTCCAGTTCGCATACACTGATCGGTTCGATACTGGGAGTCGGGATTGCGAACAGCTTATTGAGCGGGAAGGGGATCACGGGGGTGAACTGGGTGAAGGCGGGCGAAGTGGGGCTCGCGCTGTTGGTATCGCCGTTTGTCGGCTTTCTGCTCGCGGGGTTGCTCCTGCTGGTGATGAAGGCTCTGATCCGTGAACCACGGTTGTACAAGCCTCCGGTAGGCGATGATCGCCCACCGAGTTGGATTCGAGCCGTGCTCATTGCCACCTGTGGCGGAGTGAGTTTTGCCCACGGCTCCAACGACGGGCAGAAGGGTATGGGGCTGGTGCTTCTGGTGCTCATCGGCTTCTTGCCGTTCCATTATGCGGTGAACATTTACAAGCCCGAGTTGGCCAGTGAAGTGCGTACGGCAGCACTGGAACTGCAAGCCATCGCGGACAAGCAGGAGAAGCCACTGCCCGAGGATGCCAGCAAGGATTTGGCGGTGATTGCGAAACTGCTCGATGGCAAGAAGTCGTTCGCCGATGTGCCCGATGCCGATCGCTGGGAAGTTCGCCAGTCGATCTACCGCTTCCGGAAGCACGTTGCCGGAATGTCGGTTTCACCAGAAGCGAAAGCGGAAGCGAAGCCCTATCTCAACACATTGGGGCAGTCGATCGAATTCGTGCCCTTGTGGGTGGTGATCTGCACGGCGCTGGCGCTGGGGATTGGCACCACGGTGGGCTATAAGCGCATCGTGGTCACGGTGGCGGAGAAGATCGGTAAGACCCATCTCACTTACGCACAAGGGGCCGCTGCCGAGGCAGTTGCCGCCAGCACGATCATGATGGCCGCAGCCACGGGGTTGCCGGTGAGCACCACCCACGTACTCAGTAGCGGCGTGGCCGGCACCATGGTCGCGAATCGATCGGGCGTCCAGAGCGCGACCATTCGCAAGATCGGGCTCGCCTGGGTGTTGACATTGCCCGCGTGTATCCTGCTTTCGGGTGGCCTGTTTGCCCTGGGCCGCTGGATTGTCGGCTGACCACATGATTGCTGCTGCAACGGAAAGCGATCGACTTGAGGTGCTTTCCGTTGCGTCGGGAATCTGCGTGGTACACTTCGACATGGCTCTGCTGATCGCGTCTCCGGCGCTTCCCACCGAACAGTTGCCGGCACTGCAATTCCTCCTGGAATCTACCCGCTCCATGCTCAACCCGGAGGCAGCGGGGTTCGATCCCGCGGGCTTGTTCGTGGTTCGTACGGACGCCGGCCGATTAGGTGGTGTGGCGCTCGTACAGGTGCTGCCCGGAGCGCTTGGGGTGGCGTGGCCCCTGCGGGC
>JBGTAO010000302.1:0-7157 GCA_041749835.1 Gemmata sp.
GGAACTGCAGGCCGAGATTCGAAATGCAGTCGATGCGCTCCGGGAAGATTATCGTGAAGTCTTCGTCTTGTTTCACGAGATGGGTCAGTGTTACGAGGAAATCGCAGACGTGGTGGGGCGACCGGTTGGCACCGTGAAAACCTGGCTGCACCGAGCCCGCGTGGAATTGCTGAACAAGTTGAAATCGCGTGGGCTAGTCCCGGATGAACCCCCTGTTGATACGCCCCCCGCTACGGGGTAACTGAACATGAGCCAGACTCCTGCTCGATTCACTGATCCGACAATTGCCCCGGCATGCTTGCCGTCACTGGCACGCCTCCAACTCGTGCTCGATGGTGACGCGAGCGCAACCTCGCTGGATAACGATTCCCACCTCCACAATTGCCAGGATTGTCGGGCTCGTTTACGGGCAGGGCAGGCCCTCGCGCAGTTTGCACTGCATGCTCGAACAGCCGTGCCCGAAGTTCGGCTAACGAATCGCATTCTTGCCGCTGTTCAGGCCGATCGACAAATTCGGCTTCGTCGTCAGCGGTTGGCCATTACAGGTGCAATTGCAGCCGTCGTGGCGGGAATCGGGATCTGGAGCCCGTGGTCAGCCGCGCCACCCGTTGCAATCGATTCTCCCGAACCACCGCAAATGGTACAACGCTCCGAATCCCCACCCGCCGCAGAGCCGGAACAGCACCAACCATTCCGTATCGGTGCGGAGTTGGCCAAAGCCGGTGAAGCACTCCGAAGCCCCACTCGCTCGGCTTCAGAATCCCCAACCATGCCGAACCGGTTAGCCCAACTCGCTGAGAACTTGGGTCGTCCTGCCGAACGCCTCCCGGCGCTGGGAGCGGCTCCGATTGCCTTGAGTGAATTGACCGATGCGGCTCGAATCGGTTTGGAACCGGTAACGGGGACCGCCCAAAAGGCGTTCAATCGCCTCTTGCGAGATGTCGGCGCGATCAACGTCACCACGAAACCCAAATCGTGAATCTTCCGCAGCGCGGTTGCGCCCATTCACGGAAATGCTGCTGACTATGTCGCAATTTGCCATTGCCCTTGTGCTGAGCATTCTTCATGCGTTACCCCCGGGGCTGCACACCGCACGCGATGAGGTGCTGCGGCTTGCCCCAGAGGATGCGGCAATCCTGCTTCTGGTGCAAAACGCTCGTGGCTCGATCCGGGATCTGACAGAGTCGCCATTCGGAGTTTGGTTTCCAAACACGGCGGCAGGCAAGTTGCTTCTGAGTTCTCCGGAAGTGAAGCAATTACGCGAGTCCGCCACCATGATCCTCGGCGAACTCGGAACGACACCCCAGAGCGTGATCGACGAGATCGTCGGCGATGCGGTCCTCTTCGCCTATTCGCCAGCGCCATCCGATCGACCAACAGAAGAGCGTGCGGTGCTGCTGCTTCGCCCGCGCAAGCTTGGAGCCTTGCAGCAACTCATCGATAACCTGAACGCGGCCCAACGGAAATCGGGAGAACTCAAGGCAGTGCTCCGCAAAGAGCATGCGGGGATGAGCTATTACGAGCGACAATTGCCGCAAGCTCGCTCGGAGTTCTATTGCTTCCGGGCCGGGGTGTTCGCGTTCTCGAGTGTTGAAGCGGATATTCTCGCGGTCATCAATCGGGATCAAGCGCTCCCGCCCGTTACTACAGCAGCGCCGGAGTCGCTCCGCCGGTTGCAGAAACTCGGCGTTGCCGAAGCCGTGGTTGTCGTATCCGTGAACCCGCGACAACTCGATGCCGAACTCAAGGCCAAAGTCGCGGTCGCTGCGCCCGACGAACGACGCTTTCTCGAGAAGTTTTCACAAATCTGGTCCAGCCTCAAAGCGGCTGCACTGTATCTGAAGCTGGACACCAACGCAGAACTCGGACTATCGCTCCAATTCCACACCGAGCAGATCCCTGCGGACCTGCGGTCTTGGGTTACCGGCTCGCGGAGTCCGCGTGGCGGTGAACGCCTGATTCCCCAGAACGCCCTGATTGGTCTGACCGGTCAGGCCACTGCGGTGGAGGTGCTCGAACTGCTCGCCTCATTCGCACCCGTCCAACCTGACAAGGCCGACCTGAAAGAATGGCTTGCCCAATCACTCGGGCCAGTTGTCGGCAAGGACAAGCTGCCGCAGGTTTTGAAGTCGCTCGGGCCTGATTGGGCCATTTGGGCCGAGGAACCCGCGGCAGGAGCGTTTCTCCCAACGGTTGTGGCGGCGATCAAGCTATCGGGGGAGGGAATGGAGCGGGTGGTCACAGAGGCTGCAATCCGCCAGGCATTCGAATCGGCGTTCCAGTTGGCACGGGTTGCCTACAACACCGAGCACGACGATCAAATCGAAGTCGTTGATTCCAAAGATCCCCAAACTGGAACGCTGGTCAAGTCGTTGGTCAACGTGAAAGGCTTTCCGCCCGGGGTTCGGCCGAGCTTTGCGATCGCGAAAGGTTATCTCGTACTCGCCACAACGCCGGACGCCATCCTGCGGTTCCGGGTGCAGCCCGAGGTTCCTTCCGCAGACCACGCCACGATTGCCCGACTCTCAGGAACGAAGAGCCGTGCGTATCTCCTGAATCATGGCCCACGCCTGGCCAAGTTTCTCGCGGGCCTTGGCATCGGTGAAGAGAAGGATCTGATTCAACAGATCGACTTGATCGCGGCGGGTCTGGAACTGATTGACACGGCCGAGGTGATCACCCGGGGCGACAAGAACGGCATTCGCGTTGCGGTGCGAGTGGTTCCTGCGAAGCCGCTAAAGAAGTGAAGCGTGGAACCACATTGCTCAGCCCAATGGCAGCGGGTAGCGCCCTTCGCGTTGCGGCTCGGTCGGGGCCGCAGAGCATTTTCCGCAGCCGCTTCCACAACCTGAACCTGCTTGCTTCCAGTGGAACCAGGTTCGCCACGTTGACCGCATCACGAATGCGCACGCAATCGTGACGATCACTCCGACGACGATGAACTGATTCGCCACACTCATCAAACCGGCCCTTTCAAAAGATCCGTGAGCCAGGCTCCGACCTGAAACACCACCAATGCCGCAAAGTAGGCCAGGATCGTCATGTAGGCGAAGGTGAATGCCGGCCAGGCCCAGCTCCGCGTTTCACGGCGAATCACGGCGAGTGTCGAAGCACATTGACAGCACAGCGCGAAGAAGACCATGACCGAGAGAGCGACTGATACCCCATAGGGACCGCGAACTGGATCGCTGGCCCAATCGGATTTCACCGCCTGAGCAAGACCTTCCGCTTTCTTCCTGGCGTCTTCGTCTGCGGTTTCATCGCCGATGGCCCCAGTATCGACATCGCCCACATCGTATATCAGTCCCAGCGTGCCCACGATTACCTCGCGTGCGGGGAAGCTGGCAATCGCCGCCATGCCGATCTTCCAGTCCCAGCCGAGCGGCCGGAACAGTGGTTCCAAAGCGATGCCAGTGCGGCCGAGATAACTGCCCCGCATCCACTCGCCCCGGAGTCGATCCGCCTCGGCAGAATCCGCGTCCGGCGCTGCCTCGATCGCGGCGATTCGTTCCGAATAGGGTGTGCCGTTGGCATCGGTGTAGGGGAAATACAACAACGCCCAGACCAGGATCATCGCAGCGAGGATGATGGTGCCGGCGCGAAGAACGAACGCCCAGCCGGCTTCCAACATGCGGCGAATCACTGCGAACAGCTTAGGCCGTCGGTAGGCCGGCAATTCCATGAGAAAGAGCGGTGTTTCGCCTTTCAGTACCGTTCGCTTCAGTAGCAATGCGACGAGCGGGGCCACGACGAAGCCGATCATGTACAGCCCGAACAACACGAGCCCCGGGAGCCAGACCGAATAGCCCTCTTTCAAGAACGCCCCGATCAGCAAGACGTAAACCGGGAGTCGTGCCGAGCAACTCATGAGGGGTGCCACCACGATTGTGGCAAGCCGATCGCGGCGGTTCTCGATCACGCGAGCGGCCATGATGCCCGGCACCGCGCATGCCACGCTGGAGAGCATCGGAATGAACGATTTGCCACTCAACCCGCAGCGGCTCATGAGACGATCCATCAGGAACGCGGCCCGGGCCATGTAGCCACAATCTTCCAGGATCGCCACGAACCCAAAGAGGATCAGGATCTGTGGCAGGAAGATCAACACGCTCCCCACACCCTTGATGACGCCATCAACGAGCAAGCCGCGCAGCGGACCCGGGCTGAGGCTTGCTTCCACGCTCCCGGCAACCCACTCCCGCAGGCCATCGATTTGATCCATGAGCGGTTTGGCCCACAGAAAGATCGACTGAAACATCAAGAACATCACAGCCAAGAATGCGAGCGTGCCCCAGACTCGATGCGTGAGCACTTTGTCGAGTCGATCGGACCAAGTGATGGGTCGGGTTCTTGGCTTGGTCACGGCGGCAGCGACAATCTCGCGGACCCAATTGAACCGCGTGCGAGCCTCGACGGCCGGAACCGGCGTGCCCGCTTCCGCCAGGCGTTGCCGTGCTTCGAGTAACGATGTCTTGAGCTGCTCTCCGTGCAATTGCAGCGACCACTGTTCCACATAACCCCCGACGTCCAGGAGCAATCGCCGGGTCAGGAACTGCGAAACTTCCCCACCCAACTCATCCTGGAGCTTCTCCACTTCCTCATTGAATTGTTGCGGGAACACCGGCCCCGTGGGCTCAAACCGCGACTCGGCTGCATCACAGATAGCGGCTGTGAGTTGGTCCAGCCCGACACCCTGATTGGCCTGAATGGGCACTACCGGAACGCCCAGGAGGCTGCTGAGCCGGGTACAGTCGATCTTGATCCCTTGTGCGGCCGCGGCGTCCATCATGTTGACTGCCACGACAACCGGTTCACCCAGATCCAGAAGCTGGCAGGTCAAGAACAGATGGCGATCCAGATTGGTTGCATCGACAATCGAGAGCACCACGTCCGGGCGAGGTTCTTCTGGTCGCCGTCCCAGTAAGAGATCGACGGCCACCATCTCGTCCGGGCTGCGTGCCGCCAGACTGTAAGTCCCCGGCAAGTCGATCAAGGAGATGGTGGTGTTACCGGTGAAGAAGTGTCCCTTTTTCATCTCAACGGTGACACCGGGGTAGTTCCCCACCCGTTGGCGCAACCCAGAGAGCGCGTTGAAAAGCGTCGATTTCCCCGTGTTCGGGTTACCGACTAGTGCCACAGTCAATGTTTTTGTGAGCATGGAAACTACGGTAGCGATGAGATTGCCCGGTTTGTGCTCTGGACCATAACGCCCAAGCAATCACGTGATCTTGACAGTTATCCCGGCGGCTTCGGACTTCCTCAGACTCAGGCGGGTGTTACCAATGCGGAGCTCGATGGGATCGCCAAGCGGTGCCAGCGCGACGATTTCCACGCAATCGCCTTCGAGGAGCCCAAACTCGTACAACCGCTGCACCAGCGCTGGCTCGCCCGCAATCGCGACAACCTCGGCACGATCTCCCGGGCGCAGGTCACTCAACAGGCTCGTCGGGGTTCCTGCCATTAGTCCACCGGGCGAACCAGGATTTGGGAGCATTCACCCGGCCTCAGACAAAGCTTGCATCCCGAGATGCTGAGCAAACAGGTGCTGCCGGGCTGGACAACTTGCAAGCGGCAACCCTGACGGATTCCCAACTCGGCCAGTCGGCCCACCCACGCTGGCTGGCCGGTCACTTCCTCCACCTCGGCCCACTCGCCGGCTCGCAGCATATCCAGAGGCATAATCATCGGACGCTCGCGTTTCGTGATCGCTTTCTTATTGAGACATCGTCTCATTATAGTGTCGCCTACGAAGGCCCGTTCGTCAAGGGCGCACCGCTGCGAACTGTGCAGTTTTTGGTTCTTCCGTCCGATTCAACGCGGCTTCTGTGCTGCATCGTGAAGATAGACCGCAAGCGCTTCTTGCCACGGAATGAGAGAAGCAACACCAACAGATTGCAATTTCGCAGTCGAAAGTACGCTGAAATGCGGTCGGCGAGCTGCGGCCGCGAACTCGGCGCTCGTGATGGGAATGAGATTGGGTTTCAGTTGTGTCAGGCGAAAGATCTCGCTGGCGAACTCGAACCAGGTGCAGGAGCCACTGTTGGTGATGTGGAAGAGCCCCGAGGCACCCGTTGCAAGCAGGGACACGGTTGCCGCGGCGATCGCGTGTGTCGAACTGGGAGTGCAGTGCTGATCGTTCACCACTCGGATGGGGTTTCCCGTCGCGGCCAACCGGCGCATGGTTTCGACGAAGTTCCCACCTTTGCCGCCCGATCCCCAGCGCCCGTAGAGGCCACACGTACGGATGATCAGTGCATCCGGCGCTTCGGCTTGCACCAGATATTCACCCGTTAGCTTGCTGAGCCCATAGATACTCACCGGCCTGGGTGGGTCGCACTCACGCAGCGGTTCCGCGCGGTCCTGATCGAGGCCGAACACATGATCGGTGCTGAAGTGAACGAGTTTGACGCCTCGTTGCGCGCATGCCCGAGCCAATGACTGCACCCCCCAGGCGTTGACAGTGAATGCCTGCTCCCGCTCGGACTCGGCCCGATCGACCAGGTTGTAGGCCGCGCAATTCACGAAGAGCTGCGGGCGAAGTTGCTCCAGCAACTCGGCGATCGATTCGGTGTGGGACAGATCGATTTCGGCGCGTGTCAGGGGAACGACGGTGCCCGGCAATCGTGGGCACAGATCGCGTCCCAGTTGGCCCGCAGCACCGAGCACGGCGATCTTCATGGAATAGCCCACCTGCCAAATAGCACCGCCCGACGCATCGGAGCGCCGGGCGGTACCCAGGAGAGGTTCGAGGTATTGCTTACTTCTTGAACGAAGTTTCGCTTGTTTGCAGCGAAGTCTTCTGTTCCTGCGACAGTTCCACCTTGGTGTCGGTCCCGCCGATGGTCACCGTCAGGTCACCACTGATCTTGATGCTAATCTCCGCCGAGTCGATGAGCCCCGTCTTCGGATTGAAGAGGATGATCCCCTTGGTGGGGTTCTGCGACGTCAGCTTGCCATCCTTGATCTTGAAGAGCAACCCTTCGGGGTTCACCTTGGGTGCGGTGTACACCAGCGTGGTATCGACTTCGATCTTGTCCATATCCTTTTCAACGCCGATGTACTTGAAGTTGTACGTGACGTTGTAAGTGCCGATTGGCCCCAGGTTGATGGTGTTCTCACGCTTCCAGGTTTCGCCAGCCTTCTTGGGGGCTTCGGGA
>JBGTAO010000303.1:0-2318 GCA_041749835.1 Gemmata sp.
CCAAGGCCGCCGCCCATCGTGGTACGCTGATTCGCCAGCGGGTCTACCGTTATGGTGCAACCGCCGCCACGGTACTGCTCGCGCTGGGTCTCGGCTTCGGGATCTTCTCGGCGTCCCGCCCCCGGCTCGACACCACCGGCCTGGTCATGGCGACCGATGCCATGATTCAGGACCCCGACGAAGCCTTGCGACGGTGGCTCAAAGAGCAGAAGGCCCCAGAAGAACTGCCGCTCGCCTTCAATACCGAATGGTTGGTATCGCTCGGTTCGGAACGGTTGCAGGGCCAGGATGTTCCCGTCGCCGTGTTCGCACGTACCGGGCACGGCTTCGCCAAGGTTTACCTGCTCGCCAACGATGGCCGGATCAACACCGACGGCATTCAGGACGCCCAGGCTTCGCATTCCAGTGCCCTGGTCATCAACGATCCCAAGCAGTTCCGCGGCTTGAAGTATGTGATCGTCTACACCGGCCCCGATTACAAGGCATTTCTCCGCCCGACTGCGGGTGGTATCGCCCGTTCCTGAAATCGCCCAATCGTGAGAAAGCCCCGGAGAAGCTACTCCGGGGCTTTGTGCTGCGGTTACTATAATCATGGTTGATTGCATTCCAACAGGAGGACCACCGATGAAGCTTGAGCTTCGCTATTGCTCGGCCTGAGGCTACGAACCCAAAGCCGTCAGTTTGACGGACAAACTTCTGGGCCGCTTCAAGACCCGCATCACCGGGATGACACTTGTCCCCTCCTCGGGCGGTTGCTTCGAACTGACGGTCGATGGCGACCTGCTCTATTCGAAGCTTCAGACCAAGGAATTTCCGGACGAGAACCTCGTGCTCGAACAGGTGGCCGCCCGCATCAAGAAGTAATTTCCCAATTCACACACCACGCCACGCCAGTACGGCCACCCCGTACGGCCACCCCGTGCGGGCGTGGTGTTTTGTCTGCGTTCCCAGCCACCCACAGATACACGTCAGACAACTCGCCAATTCTCATTGGACAGGAAGCGGATGCTTCGGGTAGCATCCGTTTGTTCGCCCACGAAAATACTTACCTTTCAGCGGATTGAAACTCTTCCACCGTGAGTTATGGCCCCCACCCGAGGATCGGCTTGCCCCGATGCCGCGTGAGGTGAAACGGTAGTAGGTTTGGTAACCGTAGTCGCATGGCCACCCTGGGCGTTTGCTCGGGGTGGTCTCATTTTGGCAACAGCATCCCGTCACAACTCTGGTGGAGTCGGTTTTTCGTGTGGGCTACAGTCTTTGGGGTGGTTCTGCTGTAAAACACGCCACGGGTGAACCTCGAAACTCTCTCCGGCAACCACGTGCTTCCCGGATAGTGCGTTGATGCCAGCTCCAGGAGTCGCGTGCCGTGGCCATGCCAATTGCCAATTCTGCTGCCCTGCGTACGGCATGGCTGGTGGTCTTCCTGCTAATGCCCGTAGCACTCTTGAACTACCTCGATCGGCAGATGCTCGCCTCGATGAAGTACTCCGTGATGGGCGACATCTCAGATATCGAGAACGATTCGCGCTGGGGTTTCATGCTGGGGCAGTTCAAGTGGGTTTATGCGTTCCTCAGCCCCATCGGTGGCTACATCGCCGATCGCTTCAGTCGCCGTTTCACCATTTGCGGCAGCTTGTTCATCTGGTCCACGGTCACCTGGTGGACTGGCCAGGTCACCACGTACGAGCAACTCTTGCTGGCCCGATCGTTGATGGGGGTGAGCGAAGCGTTCTACATCCCGGCTGCGCTGGCCCTGATCACCGATTATCACACCGGACGTACCCGCTCTCGCGCAGTCGGATTGCACCAGATGGCGATTTACCTGGGTGTCATCACGGGCGGCTTTGGTGGATATGTTGCCGATGATCCTAACCTCGGCTGGCGTTTTGCGTTCACGGCCTGCGGCTTCTTCGGAATGGCCTATGCTGTGCCACTTGTGTTGTTGCTCCGCGACGCTCCCCGAACAAGCAATGCACCCGGTTCCGCGACCACGCCATCGGAGGCCGCGCGGGAATTACTCTCGAATCTGTCGTTCATCTTGCTCGTGCTGTACTTCACGTTGCCCGCACTCGCCGGCTGGGTCGTGCGTGACTGGATGCCCGCGATTCTGAAACAGCAGTTCAATATTGGCCAGGGGCAGGCGGGTGTTGCGGCCACGCTTTACTGGCAGGTCGCCGCAATCGTGGGCGCTCTGGGAGGCGGTTGGCTCGCCGATCGCTGGATGCGGCGGCACAACCGCGGGCGGATCTTCGTTAGCACGATCGGCATGTGCTTGATCATCCCGGCAATGTTCGGTGTCGGCAACGCCGGTACGCTGG
>JBGTAO010000304.1:0-7658 GCA_041749835.1 Gemmata sp.
AGCAAACCATGTCTCGCTTCGTGTATCTTCGCGTCAGAGCCAAATAAATTGCATCGGGTTGCCCTCGGGTTTCCCAACTGCCAGCACGCGGTGCGGTTGTGTACACTGATGCTATGAGCACAACAACCACTCCGATTGCGGCAACATCGGCCAACGGTTCGCCGCGCGCTGTCATTTCCCACGCGGAACTCATCGCCCGTATGAAGGCGATCGTCGGCAACGATAACGTCCTCACCTCAGCCGCCGATATGGCCGCCTACGAGTGCGACGGCTTCACCATCGCCAAAACGAAGCCGGATGTGGTGGTCTTCCCGACCACGACCGAGCACATCGTTGCCATCGTGAAGGTTTGCGCCGATCTGGACGTCGGATTCCTGGCTCGCGGGGCCGGGACGAGCCTGGCCGGCGGGTGTGTGCTGGTTGGCGGTGGCGTGATGATCGCGCTGGCCCGCATGAAGCGCATCCTGGAAGTGAATGTCCGCGATCGCTACGCCATCGTGGAACCGGGTGTCGTGAATGTCTGGCTCACCAACGCCCTGAAGCCGCACGGCTACCACTACGCCCCGGACCCCAGCAGCCAGGGGGCGTGTACCATCGGCGGCAATGTGGCAACCAATTCCGGCGGCCCTCACACGCTGAAGTACGGCGTTACGGTCAACCACATTCTGGGTGTCGAGTTGGTGCTCCCCGATGGCCGTGTGGTCACCTGCGGCGGCCCCACCGAGGATAGCCCCGGCTACGATCTCACCGGCGCGATCGTCGGCAGCGAAGGTACCTTTGGCGTGGTGTCCAAGGTGTGGGTGCGATTAACGAAGAACCCCGAGGCGTACCGCACGCTTCTGGGCGTGTTCGAAACCATCGACGACGCCACGAATACCATCAGCGATATCATCGGGGCTGGCATCGTACCCGCGGCGCTGGAACTCCTGGACAAGACGATGCTCTCGGCGGTGGAGGCGGCCTTCAAGTTCGGCTTCCCACTCGATGCCGAGGCGGTTGTGATTATGGAAGTGGATGGCCTCGCGGCAGGATTACAGGACGAGGCCGATCGCATCGAAGCGATTGCCAAGAAGAACTGTGCCCGCGAGGTACGCAAAGCCAACACGGAGCCCGAACGTATGGCCCTCTGGAAGGCCCGTAAGCAGGCGTTCGGGACCATTGGCCGGCTCGGCTATCCGAGCTACTGCACGCAAGACGGAGTGGTGCCGCGCACGAAACTCCCCGAGATCATGCGGCACATTCAGGCGACCGCCAAGAAGTACCAACTGGGCATCTGCAACGTCTTCCACGCCGGTGATGGCAACATTCACCCAATCCTCATGTTCGATGAACGGATTCCTGAACAAGTCCAGCGCGTACTCGACGCCAGCCATGACATCCTGTCGGAGTGCATCCGTTTAGGTGGCAGCGTAACCGGCGAGCACGGCATCGGTGTCGAGAAGATCGACTTCATGCCGTTGCTGTTCACCCCCGACGATCTGAACTTCATGGTGCGTCTACGGTTGGCGTTCAACCCCGAGAACCGCTGTAGCCCTGGCAAGATGCTTCCGACATCCGGCGGCTGTGCCGAGCCCTCCAGCAGTATGGGCCGAAGCAAACCCGGTCGCCGCGCTGCAGTCTAACGAGGGCACATCGCATAAATAATCGTCAGTTTGTAATACCTTAACTGCCGGCATAATCTTCATCAATTCGTGTTCTAGATTGCTCCCGTGGGGTCATGCGATCCCACGTTGGACCAAACTCCTGTACTGCACTTGCAGGCAACGCCCCGAGGGCTGCCCCATGCCCTTGCCCATGATTGTTCTGGCAAGTAGTAGTGGCCAAACTTGGTCGTCCCCGGCGCATCTTCGCCTCGGGCGATTGGCCGATCTGGAAGTCACGATCGATGATCCGTCGATCAGTCGGCTCCATGCCGAAGTCTACCTGGCCGATGAAGGCTGGGTGATTCGCGATCGCGGGAGTTCCAATGGCACGGAAGTGAACGGCGTTCGGATCGGCCGGTCGCCGGTCAAGCTGCGGGAAGATGACTCGATCCGGCTGGGAACCTTTTCCCTGCGTGTGAAGGCGCTCCAGGAGCGGCCCGCGTCGATTCGCGTCGGTGGCCGTTCGGTACATGTCGGTGCCTCGACAGGATGGTTTAGCGACGAAACACCCATGCCGGATTCGCCCAACGATCCGGTTCGTTTGCTCCGTGCCGCACTTCGCGTGGCGCATGCGCATCATTCCGATCTGGCGTTACAAGGTGTGCTCTCCGAGGTGGCCCGCGTTCTCGCTGCACGGCGTTGTGGGCTCTTCCTGATAGAAGATGGCAGTGGGCAACTCACGTTGAAAGGGCTGACAACAAATGGGCCCGGGGTCATCCGACCGCCGAGCAAAACACTTGCGGCTGCTTCGCTGCGTCGGCGGCAATCGCTGTTGTTCCAGGACGCGACCGAAGCTGTCAGTCTCCAATCGGAAAGCGCGGTTCGGGGTGATCTCGGGAGTGCGGTCTGTGCGATCCTGCACACCCCCGATCGTGAAATTGGTGTCTTGCACCTCGATCGTGCTCGCGGATCGGATCCGTTCACGGAAGCCGATCTTCGCCTCGCAGACACTGTGGCCGGCGCGCTCGCACTGAGCCTCGATCGCCAGCAGTTGGTGAACCGGCATCAGACGTTGCTGCTGCAAACCGTGACCGCACTGGCCCAGGCGGTGGAGATGCGCGATCGCTATACCGGCAACCACACGCACCGCGTCACCACGTACTCGCTCCTATTGGCCGAGGCTCTGGGGCTACCAGCCGATCAACGCCGACAACTGCAAGTGGCCACGGCACTGCACGACATCGGCAAGATCGCCATCGACGATAACGTGCTCCGCAAGCCGGACCGGCTCCAGCCCGATGAACTGGAATTGATGAAATCGCACGTATTGCGCGGTGCCGAAATCGTTCAGATGATCCCCGGGCTGGAATGGGCACTGGCTGTGGTTCGCGGGCACCATGAACGCTGGGACGGGAACGGTTACCCCGATGGTCTGAAAGGCGAAGGCATCCCTCTGACCGCGCGAATCGTTGCTGTTGTTGATGCGTTCGACGCCATGACCTCGGACCGCCCGTATCGCCCCGGTATGTCTGTCGCACGCGCTTATGCGGAACTGCGCACGGGTTCGGGCACCCACTTCGACCCCACTTGTGTGGAAGCGTTTGTGAAGCTGCGACCCAAGATCGAAGAGTTGCTGCTCCGCGAACAACACGAGCGCAATCAGGCCGCCGGTACTTCGGAAACGATCTCACGTCGGGAACTCGAAACGCAAGCAGGCATCCTGACCACGCCGAAGCCAGGCAATCCAACCCACGATTGACGTTTGTCCCATGCGCGGTAACCGCGGCCCGGAGTTCATACAACAACTCCTGGACGCCGTGTTTCCCCCGCCGTGTGTGCTCGCCACCGTGGACACTCTCTCCATCGATAAGACCCAATCGTTCCCCGCCAGACGCCCAACTTCGGTTGCGGAAGTGGGCGAGTTGATCCGGCAAGCCCGCGCCGCAAAGCACGGCATCTACCCCATGGGTGGCCGTACGACGCTCGACGTAGGCTACCCACCAACCAAACTGGGCATTGCGCTCGACACAACCGCATTGAACCAGGTGATCGATTACCCGGCCCGCGACCTGACGATCACGGTGCAGGCGGGGATCACGCTCGCAGCACTCCAGGCGACTCTGGCACACGAAGGACAGTGGCTACCGCTCGATATAGCCAAACCGGAACAGGCCACACTCGGTGGTGCGATTGCGCTCAATCAGAGCGGTCCACGTCGCTACGGATACGGCACGTTCCGCGACTATGTCATCGGCATCAGTTTCGTGACCGACGACGGCGTGGAGGTGAAAGCCGGCGGCCGTGTTGTGAAGAATGTCGCGGGCTACGACTTGATGAAGCTTCAAATCGGAGCCGTCGGCACGCTGGGCGTCATCACACAGGTGACGTTGAAGGTGAAGCCGAAGCCGGAGGCCGCCGCAGCGCTGGCGTTCAGTTGCCACCACGATGCCATGGCCACCGTACTTGATAGGCTACACAACTCCAAATCGCGCCCGATTGCCGTTGAAGTTCTCAACGCAGCCGCCGCGACTGCGATTGGCCTTGCCGTACCGGCTCCATCCGATTGGCTCGTTGTGGTCGGCATTGAAGAGAAAGCGACCACCGTGGAATGGCAACGCGATTGCCTTCAGACCGAGTTGCACGCAACCCCCGTTCAAAGTCACCCGCACACCTCGGACGCCGCAACCACGTTGGCCGCGATCACCGCGTTGCAACTGCGAGCAGAATCGCGATTTATCAACAAGCTGAACGTGCTGCCGAGCCAGTTGGCCACACAACTGACAAGCCTGCCGCCTGGGCTGGTTCATGCCCACGCCCTGACGGGGATCATCTGGATTCACAGCGACGCACCGGTGAATGGCAGTATCATCCGCCGTTGCCCACCGGAAGCGAAGACCGCGCTGGCCGTCTGGGGAGCACCACCAGCAGCCTGGGAACTCATGCGGCATGTGAAAGCAACGCTCGATCCCGATGATGTGTTCAACCCCGGCCGCCTCTTCGGCGATCGTTAGCCTGATTTCCGCACGCTCGCCGCGAATGCAAAGGCTCGTGTATGCTCACCTCCAATAACCCTGAAGCCCTGTCCGCACCGGCCAAGACAGCGCTTCCCGTTGTCCCGCCCGCCAGCGAGGCCTGCCCGACCGCGCATGGCCCGCAGATCGACTATGAACTCCTGCTCGATTGCGTTCACTGTGGGCTCTGCACCGCCAGTTGCCCGACCTATGTCGAAACCGGGAACGAAGCGGATTCGCCCCGCGGTCGCATCTATCTCATGCGTCAGGTGATCGATGGTGCGCTGGCACTCGATCAGGATGTGAAGCAACACCTCGACCTGTGCCTGAACTGCCGAGCCTGCGAAACCGCCTGCCCTTCCGGCGTGCAATATGGCAAGCTGATCGAGCCGTTCCGCGTTTACATGGCCGAGCAAGAACCGGGTCGCCAGGTGGCATCGCTGAATGCCGTTCAGCGGTTCTTGCTGTTCAAGATCTTCCCGTATCGTTGGCGGAACCGCGTCGCCCTCGCACCGGCTCGACTCATGCAATGGACGGGGCTCGACTGGCTCACCGAAAAGATCGGCCTGACCCGGCTTCTCCCGCGGTCGTTGCGGAGCATGAAAGACATGCTTCCGGATCTGAAGCCACACTACAACTTCCTACCTGAAGTGCTGGAACCAGTCGGCCCGCGCCGGGCGCGGGTCGCGCTCTTCCTGGGCTGCGTCGCCGATTCGCTTTACCCGGCCACGAACTACGCAACGGCGAAGGTGCTTCAGGCGAACGGTTGCGAGGTCTGGATTCCCCGCTCACAAGGTTGTTGTGGTGCTTTGCACTATCATGCCGCCGAGGAAGGGACGGCCCGCGAATTCGCCGCAAAGAGTTGCGCGGCGTTCGGTGCCACCGATCTCGAGAAGTTTGCGGATGTCGATGCCATCATCACGAACGCCGCGGGATGCGGGGCACAACTCAAAGATTACGCACACATGATGCACGCCACACCGCAGGCTGAAGCGGCGGCACGCTTCCAGGCCAAGGTGCGCGACATCAGCGAGTTCCTGATGGAGTTGGGGCCAATCCCGCCCAAGCACGAGGTGCGAGTGAAGGCGACCTATCACGATGCGTGCCACCTGCGCCACGCCCAGCAGATCTTTCGACAGCCGCGTGCGCTACTGGAGATGATCCCGGGGCTCGAACTGGCCCCGCTGGCCGAAAGCGAACTTTGCTGCGGTGCCGCCGGAAGCTACAACCTGACCCAGCCCGAGATGGCCACGAAACTCGGCGACCGCAAAGCAGCCAACATCGCCGAGACCGGAGCCCGAGCGCTCTTCACAGGGAATGTGGGGTGTCTGATGCAAATCACGCGACATCTGAAATCGATCGACCCCAAGATCTGGTGCGCCCACCCCGTCGACGCGCTCTGGGCAAGCTACAGTGGCGAATTGCCACCGGAACTCACGTAGCCGACCGCGCCGGGGCAATTGCCAGTGTTCGAGCCCGGCAATCGTGGTTAAAATGAGTGAAGTGGTTTTGTGGTGTGGAGGAGTTGCCCGTGTCCGTGCCGCTTCTGCTCGATATGTACGACAAATTGCCGGAATTGCGCCCCGGCGACGACGAAGATCTGTGGGCAGCCGGTGCCCAGAACGCGCTGACCGAGTTCCGGTCGGCAGTCGCCGAGCGCTACACCGAAGGAACATTGCAACGGCTGCTGGGTGCCGAGGATGTGCGAATTCGCCGGGCGGCCATACTGGCACTCGGATTCATCGGCAGCATGGATTCCAATGCAGCGGTCGCCTCGACCTTGCAGGACAACGACATTCTCGTTCAACGGTTTGCAGCCGATGCCCTCTGGGAACTCTGGTTTCGAGGCGGGCCAACGGAACTCAACAGCCGATTGCGCCAGGCGGCACAAGAACCGGATGTGATGCAGGCACGGGAAGAACTGGACAACATCATACGCGCGGCCCCCGAATTCGCCGAGGCCTACAACCAACGTGCCATCTGGTACTTCAAGCGTGGCGAATTCGCTCGTGCAGCAGAAGACTGCACCACAGTTCTGCGGTTGAACCCGTACCACTTTGGCGCAGCCGCGGGCTTGGGCCAAAGCTACGTAAAGTTGAACAAACCCGCCGCCGCTATTCGTGCCTTCCGCACAGCGCTGGATATCAACCCGGGCCTCGAACACTTGCACGAAACGATCCGCGCTTTGAGCGAAGCCCGCGAGAATGGCTCACGCGACGATTGAGTGGCCAACGGCGACTTCACCAGCCGCGTGTCTCGGGCACACGTCTCTCACCTGCCTGGAGACCTCTCTCATGGCGTTCACGCTGACTTCACCCGCGTTCTCGGATGGTCACGAGATCCCGGTTGATTACACCTGCGAGGGTGGCGATGTCTCGCCGGCTCTGAAATGGGTAGGGAGTCCCGTTGGTACCCAAAGCCTGGTTCTGATCGTGGACGATCCCGACGCGCCGGACCCCGCTGCTCCAAAGATGACATGGGTTCACTGGCTGCTCTACAACCTCCCCGCCGATTGCTCGGGCTTGTCCGAAGCCATCGATCACACCGACTTACCAAGCGGTACGCTCGAAGGCCAAAACGACTGGAAACGCACCGGTTATGGCGGTCCCTGCCCGCCCACCGGTCGGCATCGCTACTTCTTCAAGCTGTACGCACTCGACAGCACATTACCCGATCTGAACAAACCCACGAAGGCCGCACTCGAAGCTGCCATGGCCGGGCACATCTTGGGTCAGACGCAATTCCTGGGGCTCTACCAGAAGATTCGCCACCTCGACGACTGAGCACCCATTTCACGAGCCACTCGCAGTCTCTGCGTGCTGATGAACAACCGCGATTCTCGTCTGGAGGTGGTGCTGTCGCGTGCGAATCGCCGATACGGCCGCTACAATCCGTACAAGTGGCAAATGCCTGGCAAAGCTCGCAATTTGACACCCCGAAGAGCACCGTGAGAGTGTACCGTG
Organism: Gemmata sp.; assembly: GCA_041749835.1. Classification (GTDB taxonomy): domain Bacteria; phylum Planctomycetota; class Planctomycetia; order Gemmatales; family Gemmataceae; genus Gemmata. The sequence goes on from JBGTAO010000304.1 coordinate 7,558, forward strand.
AACTGCTACGGTGAGTTAAGATCGCGGCTATTCGGACCGCGTGATCGCTCGGGCGCGGTATCTCGTGGGGCCTTCGCCAGCCCTGCAAACACACCATGGAC
>JBGTAO010000305.1:0-2243 GCA_041749835.1 Gemmata sp.
AGCCCCAGCCCGGCCAACCCGTCTCGATGAACGATGATGGTGGAGCACGATCCCAAATCTTCTTGCCTCGATGCGGCTCCGGCATTCGCGGTGGCTTCGGTTTCAATCCTTCAGTCCAGACGTACGCGGGTGGCAAACTTCCTCGCGCGTCGTGATGCATCTGCAGTGCGATCCCAATCTGACGGAGATTGCTGGCACAGCTTGCACGGTTGGCGGCCTCACGCACCCGTTGAACAGCGGGTAAGAGCAAGCCGATGAGAAGGGCGAGGATTGCAATCACAACCAGTAATTCGATCAGGCTAAAGCCCTCGTTGCGTCGCAAATGGCTCCGAAGCATTACAGATTCCTGGATTGCTGGCGGATTGACTGCAGAGGTTTGAATCACAGCAGTTACCATTGTGCGAGCCCCAGCACTCAGTAGCAACTCGAAATCCTTGCAGGTGCCGTTCATACCCAGGGTCCTGGGGCAATAGCCTCAAGGGAAGGACTTCTTTTCCGATTTCCTACGGAAGCGAGTAAGATCGTTTTCCAACTCGGGTATAAGTGTCGGAGTCGTGCCCTGCCGGAACCGGTCTCTCTGTTGTTGTGGAATGTCGAAAATCGTAGTTGTCATTGCGACAACCCGGGCACAACATAACAACCGGGTTCGTGTTTGGCTGCTCGGAATCAACAGGATGACGATGTCAGTACACCCCAACCCTCGATACGTAGTTCAGGAGTTTAGCATGGTTCGGAAGCGCCTGGCGTTCACATTGATCGAGTTGCTCGTGGTGATTGCAATCATCGCTATTTTGATCGGCCTGCTCTTGCCCGCTGTTCAGAAAGTTCGCGAGGCAGCGGCTCGGATGAGTTGCCAGAATAACCTGAAACAGCTTGGGCTGGCTTACCACAACTATGCTTCGAGCAACAACGACTCTTTTGCACCAGCGATGATCTCGGATCAAACAAAGACCGTGGGATGGGGTATCTTCTTGTTGCCTTATCTCGAGCAGGACAACCTCTATCGGCAATATAACTTTGGAGCCCCATTCTTCTTCTCGAATCCGGCGTTTGGTATCGATAATCAAGCGGTGTCCAACACCCGGCTCAAGGGCTTGCTCTGCCCCTCGACTCCCGAACGCACCGGACCATACTCCTACACCTTCAGCTTCCCCGGCTTCCCGAGTTTTTCGTGGCAGGCCTACGCATCGGATTACTCCCCAGTCAGTGGTGTCAGCGAATACCTCGCCCAGTACCTCGGTTTGCCCACGACCGGATTGGAAGGCGCGCTGCAACGTGACGTCAAAACACCGATTCTGGGCCTGACTGATGGAACATCGAATACCATCCTGATTGCCGAGATTGCAGGAAAGAACGACCTTTGGCAAGCTGGCCGCAACACCGGTCAGAAGCTCTCAGGATTCTTCGGCGGACAGGGTGGTTGGGCCGATGCCACTAGCTCAGGCTCTTCACTTTGGGGCAGTACATCCGATGGCACAACAGGACCAGGTGCCTGTGGTATCAACTGCTCCAACGACTATGGTCTCTACTCGATGCACAGTGGTGGGGCGAATACCCTCTTCGGTGATGGCTCGGTCCGTTTCACGAACGCGAGCATTGATATCCGCAATCTTGCTGCGTTGGTTACTCGTAAGGGTGGCGAGATCAATGCCGGGAACTGATGTGGTGAAGAAAACCGACCCGAGCTGGCTGGCCGTGTGGTCGAGTCGGGTCGTTTGCTGTCTATTCTCTATCGGGCTCCTACTCTGCACCACGGCTTGTGGGAATGGGAAGAAGCCGACCTACACCGTCCGTGGCCAACTCTTGGATGCAGCCAAGAAACCTGCTGCAGGTGCGATCGTGACGCTCCAACCTGAGACACCGGATCCAAAGGATGCAGCAAGACCGATTGGTGTTGTCGATGACCAAGGGAACTACACGCTCACGACCTACACCACCGGTGACGGTGCCCCTGAGGGGAGTTATGTGATCACGATCATTTGGCCTCCACTTCGGCGAACGCCGTTCGATCCTGCTGGTGGCGATCAATTGAAAGGGAAATTGGATCGCCCCGAAAAATCGTCCTATCGCTACACCGTAGAACGGAAGCCTGATCAGGAGATCCCGGTGATTATATTGCCATAACGAGAGTCACTGAATGAGGTGATCCCTGACGAGTTGCACTGCCCGGCTTCACCTGTCAATAACTGGCTGTACATACCGCGAATGAGACTGCCAAAGAATTCGAAGTTGGTGATCACTTG
>JBGTAO010000306.1:0-4416 GCA_041749835.1 Gemmata sp.
CATGCACCTCAAGAATGGCGATCGAGTCGTCATTCTGACAGCACTGGCCGCACTGTTTTGGACCGCGATTCTCTTTGTCTTGTTCCTCTCCGACTACCTCACTCGGGATATGATCATTTCCTGGTGAAAAAGGGTGTTGTGCACGAGGGTAGGAATGACATGCAATGGGCAGTGTGAGCGATAGGGATGGTGCTGGTTTGCATTGGAGGTGCTTGCCCGTTTGCGTCGCAACGGTAGCCCTGTTCGTGATGGGCTGTAGTTCACAGCCCGAGTATCCTGCGGGGCTCGCATTTCCAGCTCGTAACGATCGATTAGTGCTCCAGTCTCCGGAACGAGTTCCAACTGGGTTGAACGCACCCGGCAAATTGGAAGCGGAACTCGAACAACTGGATGAGTTGGGTGGGCGAACACTTAACCCCGCCACAGTTACCACTGAAGCCCGCTCGGCGATCGATCACGCCTTGAAGGAATCATTTGGCACACCCAGCAGCCCTCACCTCTCCGACTCACCCAGCACTGTGAGCTTGCTGAGGCAATCGGGCCTCACCCCGGAGAAGCTACTTAAAGGGGGAAAACTGTATCGGAAGCATTGCCAGAATTGCCACGGACTGACCGGCGATGCCCGAGGCCCCACCGGCTTGTGGCTGAACCCATACCCGCGTGATTATCGGCGTGGGCAATTCAAATTCCTCTCCACTGGCGAGAAGCGGAAACCCAGCAAGAGCGATCTCCTTCGCACAGTAACCGAGGGGCTCAAGGGTTCCGCGATGCCGGCATTTGGGCTGCTCCCTGACGCCGAACGAGAGTTGTTAGTGGGCTACGTGATCTACTTAGCCGTACGAGGCGAAACGGAGTTTCAAAGTCTTGTTGCTGCTGCCGAGGGCCGAGCCGAGAACTCCACCGACATTTCCAAAATGGTGAACGCTCGCGCGGAGACTGTTCAAGCGGAGTGGGAACTGGCACAGGCGAACGTACCGTTGGGGTCGCCACTAGATGATGGAGAACCTGGAACGGAAAGCCATGCCTCGGCTGTTCGACGCGGATTCGAACTCTTCTCGGCGAAAACAAAAGAGTCCTGTATCACCTGTCACGGTGACTACGGCCGCAAGCCGTTATTGAGGTTCGATACCTGGGGAACCGTGGCCCAACCGGCCAATTTCACCGAACCACACCTGAAGGGCGGCACTCGACCCATCGACGTTTACCACCGTGTTCGGGGTGGGATCGCAGCGGTCGGAATGCCGGCTCACCCAGAGCTCTCCGACCGCCAAGTCTGGGACTTGGTCCGTTTCGTGAAAGCGGCACCGTATCCACGCGAACTTCCATCAGATGTCAGAGCCGTGGTCTATCCGAATCCATAGATTATTGCGAGTATTGTGCCCGTTTGAGCCACCCCATGAACGACGACTACCCCGGCGATTACCGATTGCCACGCCTGCTCCATTTTGGCGCGATTGCAGCCGTCACAATCATCCTTGCTCCACTGCTACTCGGGCAGCTCGTCACGAGCGTTCGGGCAGGTATGGCCGATCCGTATTGGCCCACCGAGCCCTGGTACCTCATCAACAACTACAAGCTCGACTTCGGCTATCTGGTTGAACACATCCACCGCATCGCCGGCTTTCTGGTCGGGGGAGTGGTCAGCATTCTGGCCATCGGTCTTTGGCTCACCGAGCGGAATTGCTGGTTGAAATGGTTAGGGCTGATCGGTTTGGTAGTGCTCCTTGGTGCCTTTGGTCAGTTCCATCGCGAGTTGTGGGCTCAGAAAGAGAAGCCGGTTCAGGAACTGGTTTGGCCAGTTGCTCCAGCAATTGCAGTCGCCGTGTCCGCCGCAATTGTGCTACTCGCAGGAATCGCTGCCCTCCTTATTCGCTCACCACGAGCGGGTGTCCGGTTGATTGGGGTTTCAACCCTCATTGCCGTGATGATTCAGGGGCTTTTTGGTGGCTTTCGGGTTCGTTTGAACGAACTGGTCGGAACCGACCTCGCAGCGGTACACGGGATCTTTGCACAGATCGTTTTTGGGCTCGTCGTATCACTGGTGGTTCTGACCGCACGCCCACCCACTGAGCCACTGCCGGCACCAGGCGGTAAAGCGATCCGAAAGGGATCGATCGCTCTGGTGGTTCTGTTGTTCATTCAGATCGTTTGGGGTGCTCTGGTTCGTCACGATCCAACGCCCTTGATGCAGAGATTGCACTTTCTGACCGCCTTTGCTGCACTGGCACTGGCTCTCTGGGTGATCCTGAAGATTTTCACCACACCCGCCGCGCGTATTCGCGTCGGGCTTGCCACGGGATTTCTGACACTGTTCTTGACACTGCAACTGGTGTTGGGAGTGGAAGCGTGGATGGCACGCTTTGCCCAATACACTCTTCCGGAGTTGGTGCCCATCACGCCAATGGGAGCGGTGATCCGAACCGCACATGCCCTCGTCGGGACCGGTTTATTGGCGCTAGCAGTTGCCATTGCTGTGCAGCTCGGGCAGAAACCAACCAGGACTGTAGCCCGATCACATTCGCCTCAAACGCTCACACATCGCGTTCTCCCGGGCTCCGAGTTTCGGACTCCGGCAGCGGCTGGTGCAACTCTTGGAAATGACACACTATGATGCCTACCCCTTTAACTCGTGAGGTGGAATCCGTGCCTCGGCTGTCGTCCGTCACTGCGCCCTTGAGTCACCAAACTGCGTTGGGCCGCCTCTCCGATTACCTGACATTGACCAAGCCACGGATCGGCATCATGGCCCTGTTTACAGTTGCCGCCGGGTACGTGCTGGGTTCAGGATTCCAAACCAATGGGCTCGTGCTAACTCACGTACTGATTGGGGCTGGGATGGTGGCAGCAGGTGGAAGTGTGCTCAATCAACTCATGGAGCGCCGACTCGATGCACACATGCGGCGAACCCGCAACCGCCCGTTGCCAACGGGTCGAATCTCGCCGGAAGAGGCTGCGGTGTTTGGGGCAGTACTCAGCGGTGCCGGCTTGGCCTACCTTGCTGCCACAGTTCCCATTGCTTCGACTTGCGCGGCAACGCTGACATTCCTGCTCTATGTGTTTATCTACACGCCGCTCAAAACGGTGACGGTGTGGAATACGTTAGTCGGAGCCATCCCCGGGGCTCTACCACCCGTCATCGGATGGTGCGCGGCTACGGGTTGGAACAACCCCAGCGGGGCTGTTGCGCTGTTTGCCATCCTCTTCTTTTGGCAACTCCCGCACTTCTTGGCCATCGCCTGGATGTACCGTGAAGATTATGCCGAAGCCGGGTTGCGAATGCTTCCCATCACCGACCCAACGGGCCGCCGAACAGCGACAACGATGTTCCTGACTGCCGTGGCGTTACTCTTCGGAAGTTTGCTCTCTGTAGCGGTTGGACTGGGAAGTTGGCTGTATGGACTTGGCGCTGTGGTGTTGGGGCTTTGGTTCCTTCATCAAACGTATGCCTTCACCGAGCAACCGACTGATCGCCGAGCGAAAACAGTGCTGCGAGCCTCGCTGCTCTACCTCCCGGCCGTGTTGGCCTTGCTGTTGATTGATGGCTATCTGAACCGCTAGTACACGCTACGTATTTGGCTTGGGGCATCTTTGGCTTGGGGTATCACATGATGTGGAAAAGCGTGGCCATCGTAGTCACTCTGCTGCTCATAGGTTGTGTGGAGAGCGGTTCGCCGACAACCGAACTTGCACCACCTTCGGCTTCAGATCCTCAATACCAGGTCGGCCCGTTCTCACTCACCGAACGGAGTGGGAAAACGATCACGGATCAGGATTTACATGGATCGGTTTGGGTTGCGTCGTTTGTATTCACACGTTGCACCGGCCCCTGCCCGCAAGTCACTGCCACCATGGCTCGTTTACAATCGGAACTCAAAGATGTCCCGGGTCTGAAGCTCGTCACCTTTACAGTCGATCCGTCTCGTGACGATACTGCCGAACTCAAGCGCTACGCGAGCCATTTTCAGGCTGACCCCGAGCGCTGGCTGTTTCTCACCGGGGAACAAGCCAAGATCCATCAACTCCTACGCGAGCAATTCAAGCAAGGTGTCGATCAGAAAATGGGACCCGATGTCAAGCCGGGCGATGAGTTCGAACACAGCACTCGCCTGGTGCTGGTGGATAAGAATGGTCTGATTCGCGGGATCTTCTCGGGCATCCGAAATGACTCAATGCCGAATGCTGCGGAGCAGTTTGAGACCGATCTCGCTGGGCTCAAGGAGCGTATTCACATCTTGAACAAGTAGCACCTGTTCATTCCATATTAACGTTAATGTCATGCAGCCAATCGGTTCGAATCAAGTCTTGCCGACAGAACACCGTCTTGTGCTTCCCCAGATCGAACGCCAGAATAATCGACTCGCATTCCTATTCCCGCGGACGCCGCCCGTGCCTTGTTGATCCCCGTTCTGGAGCACC
>JBGTAO010000307.1:0-8482 GCA_041749835.1 Gemmata sp.
TGTGTCGGCCGCTCGCGGCGACCGGACTTGCCCGCGTGGGCTGCCACGCAGTTCGAGTTGGCCCTGCCCGCGGTTCTGGAAACGACTTCGCCCAGGACGTGGGCCTTCGGTCTGCTGGGCATTCGTGAATACCTCCGCAGATTCGGCGGCGACCGATTCGCCGCGCAAACACGCGATACACTGATGGCGCGCCTGATCGACATCTATGACCGCACAGCGACGCCAGATTGGCAGTGGTTCGAGGAAATTCTCAGCTACGACGTTGCCCGATTATCGCAGGCATTGATCGCAAGTGGGTACGACTGCGGGAACGCTCGCGCGATGGAAGTGGGGTTGCAGTCACTGAGCTGGCTGGTCAAAGTCCAGACCGCGCCGCAGGAACACTTCCGGGCGATTGGCAGCAACGGATTCTACCGAAAGGGACAGCCCCGAGCGCGGTTCGATCAACAACCGATCGAGGCGAATGCGACAGTTTCAGCTTGTTTGGAAGCGTATCGCGTCACGCAGGATGCCGTCTGGATGAAGGAGGCTCGCTCGGCGTTCGAGTGGTTCCTGGGTCGCAATGACTTGGGTCAGGACTTGTATGACCCCACCACGGGCGGCTGTTTCGACGGTCTCCAAGAGGATCGCGTGAATCGGAACCAGGGTGCCGAATCGACACTCGCCTTTCTGCTCTCGCTTGCCGAAATGAACTTGCTGGAAACGTCCCTGGCGGCATTTCGACAAGCACGGTAGTGTGTGCCGCGTTCAGCAGGCCGCACTCCTCACAGCAAAGTCATTGATGGACGTCAAACGCACTGGGATCGTTCTGAAGCCGACCAACTCCCGCGTCGTGATCCGACCGTTCGAAGTGGCAAGCGATGCTCGGATGGAGAGGATCATTGCCCGCATCGCGTCCTTGCCTGAAGTCGAAGTTGAGCGGCAGTTGGAAACGGTAATGCGGGATTTCGGCGAGCGACACCAGCGAGCCCGTGAGTTCTACCTGCTTCGATTCGAGCAAGTCCGCAAGCATCAACTCACCGACCATCCGGTCAGCGAGAGCCGCCAACTCCTGATTGGCGCGTACTTCACGCAGGAGTACGCCCTGGAGTCGGCCGCGTTGTTCAACCCGTCGATGGTCTGGCACCCCGATCAAGCTGGCCTGGCCAGTGGTTCGAAACGATTCATCGTCAGTCTGCGGGCCACCGGCGAAGGGCACATCTCCTCGATCACATTCCGTTCTGGCGTGATCGATGGTTCGAGCCGCATCCGGATGGACGAGCCAACGCGATTCGTGCAGGCTCCCGCTCAGGTGCCGAACGCGCTCTACGAAAAGGGCCTCTTCTATCGCAAACTGACCGAACTCGGAATCAATGGTCCGCTTACTGAACAGGTAATGGCTGCGCTCGGCGACAGTTTCACGCTCGCCGACCTGGACCGCACGCTGAAGACTGTGATGAAGAGCCACCGCACACGGCAGCGTGAGTTCGAACCGGTCGCACACACCATGCTGATGCTGGCCAAAGCCAACTACGAGATTCGGTTCGACCCAGAGTTGAATGTCTCCGAACGGCTCATCTTCCCATCGTCGCCAACGGAAACGAACGGCATTGAAGACGCACGATTCGTGCAATTCACCACAGACGATGGCCGCGTCCGTTATTATGCGACATACACCGCCTACGATGGCCGCGTCACGTTGCCGCAGATGCTCGAAACCGACGACTTCCTGCACTTCAAGGTTGGCACACTGAACGGGCCGGAGGTGAAGAACAAGGGATTCGCCTTGTTCCCGCGAATGGTGAACGGACACTATGCGATGCTGTCACGCCAGGACAACGAGCACATCTATTTGATGTATTCGGACCTTCCGCACTTCTGGCACACGAAGACGCTGCTTGCTCGTCCGACGTTCCCGTGGGAGTTCATCCAACTCGGCAACTGCGGCTCGCCGATCGAGACGGAGGAGGGTTGGCTAGTCCTGACGCATGGCGTCGGGCCGATGCGGAAGTACGCGATGGGTGCGTTCCTACTCGACCGCGACGACCCATCACGCTTGATCGGCCGACTGGAGACGCCGCTACTGGAACCTGATGCGAACGAGCGCGAGGGGTATGTGCCGAACGTGGTCTACAGTTGCGGCGCACTGATCCATGGCCGCGACTTGGTGATCCCTTATGCGATGTCGGACTACGCCAGCACCTTCGCGACTGTCCCACTTGCGGACGTGCTCGACGCGATGGCGCGAGTGTGAACGCACGTCACTCTGTTCCGGTCATGGTCGCCATCACTTCCCGAAGTGAGAACTCCGCGACCGCCACAACCGTGTCGGCCGCGCCGTAGTACACGAGCAACTTGTCGCCGTCCGGAACGACACCAGTCGGGAACACCACGTTTGGCACGAAACCCGTTCGCTCGAAATCCGCGTCGGGTCGCATGAACGGTTCTGGTGTCCGCTTCAGCACGCGGGTTGGGTCGTTTGCGTCCAGTAGCAACGCCCCAGCGGCATACTCGCCAACTTCGACGGCTTGCATCGAGTGTCGGTTACCGTGATAGATCGCCAGGAAGCCGCCGGACACTCGGATTGGTGGTGGACCAGCTCCCACCCGACCCGATTGCCACTCGCTCCCCAGAAGTATCAGTGGGGTGTGCCTTCCCCAGTGCATCAGGTCCGGTGAGCGGGCGAGCCACATCTCGGGCCTCGTGAACGCCGTTCCGCAGACCGGACGGTGCAACGCTACGAAAGAATTGCCGATCATTTCCGGGAAGAGCACTACGTCCTTGTTTTCGGGGCAGAAGATGACTCCGTGGCGTGTGAAGATGCGGAAGTCGGTTGTGCTCGCGAGTGCGGTCGCGGGACCGTGCCGCGAGACTGCAACATATGTGAAGTAGAACCGGCCGTTCAGCGACGTGATTCGCGGATCTTCAACTCCGAACTCCTCAAGTTCACCCTCCGGGCGAAAAACGACATCGGTGATTTCTCGCACGGTGGTGCCGTCTCCGCAACGGACCACCCGCAAGTGCGACGTAAACGTGAGCCGCACCAGTCCATCAGTTTTGCGGCGAACCACGCGAGGATCGATGACTTCGAGTTCTTCGTTCGGCACCCAGTCAATCAGCAGCCCGGTGGCAGCATCCCACCGCGGAAGGGCCGTAAATCCAGGGCGATGTTCACGCGGTCGTTCGGCAATGCGAACCAAGAGTACCACCTCATCACCGGCCTGCACCGCCCCAGGGTTAAAGACGCCCACGACCTCGAAATCGAGGCGGGACGCTGGTACATCACCGGGTCGAAGGAGCAAACGGGTGGATAACCGTCGGGTTGTCATTGTTGGGCCTCGCACGGTGACGAGGCTTGCGAACGCATGGAACGCGATGAGCCTGTCGACCGGCATTCATCGTAGCAGGCGACCGTCTGCACCTCTGTATCAGGAAGAAATTGACTGCTGCTATTACAATTAATCGAATTATCAAAATTAAAATATAACCTGACAACTAATCAAAAATAAGCGCGGTAGTTTCGCGATCCATTTTAACATATGTACACTATCAATCTGCAACTCAGGAGGAAGCGATGGCAAAGGAACGCAAGGACACCACCGAGAACAAGGAGTTGAAGTCCGCGCTTGCAGCGATCGAGAAGGAATTCGGCAAGGGGGCGATCATGTCGCTTGGCGACGCCAGTTTCGCCGATGTCGACGGCATTTCAACTGGTTCATTGAGCCTCGACATTGCGCTTGGCGGCAAAGGATTACCCCGCGGCCGAATCGTCGAAATCTATGGTGCGGAAGCAAGCGGAAAGACGACCGTTGCGTTGCACGCCGTGGCGCAGGCTCAGAAGGCCGGTGGCGTGGCGGCGTTCATCGACGCGGAACATGCACTCGACCCAACGTGGGCAAAACGCATCGGCGTGAACCTCGACGATCTGCTCGTCTCGCAGCCGGGCTACGGTGAGGAAGGACTGCGCATCGCTGAAATGCTCATCAAGTCTGGAGCGGTGGACATCATCGTCGTGGACTCGGTGGCAGCCCTCGTTCCGAAGAACGAGATCCACGACAGCGAGATCGGCGACACAAAGGTTGGACTTCAAGCCCGGCTCATGAGTCAGGCGATGCGAATCCTGACGCCGACGATCGGCAAGAGTAAAGCCTGCCTCGTGTTCATCAACCAGATTCGGCAGAAGATCGGGGTCGTGTACGGCGACCCGAACACGACCCCGGGCGGCCTCGCGTTGAAGTTCTACGCGGCAGTGCGGATGGAGACGAAACGGATCACGCACGTGAAGGATGGTGAAGAGACGATCGGTGCGGAGACTGGGGTTCGAGTGGTGAAGAACAAGATCGCACCCCCGTTCCGCAATGCCGAGTTCGAGATTTTGCACGATCGCGGGATCAACTTTGAAGGCGATGTACTGAAGCTGGCTCTGGAAGACGCAGTGGTCGAGAAGAGTGGAGCCTTCTTGAGTTACAAAGGGCAACGCCTCGGACAAGGCAGAGACAACGCGGTCGTATTCCTGCGGCAGAACGCCGTCGTTCGAGATGAAATTGTCACATCCATTCTTGAGCAGAGAAACACAAATCTACGGGTGATCGCTGAGCCCGAAGATGAGGAAGTCTTGTCGAGTTAATGCAAGGTTCCATAACGAGGTTCGGGACGAATTGCGACAATGCGCTTCGTTCCACCGTTCCACATGGGTATGATGCCCTGACGGTAGGTTCATCGTATCCACAGGGAAGAGCCATTCTTTCGCCCCGCGCTTTGCCGGTTCTTGCCGCGCCTGAGTTCACCTCTCATTGCACTCAAGACCGCCAGACCGCTTGCGCCGCAGTAGAAAGCCCCTGTCCGGTGAAGGTCACTCCGACCCAACGCCGTCCGTTTCGGGCACAATGCCCAGCAAGGTACTAGACCGTGAGCAAGAAGTTGTACGTCGGGAATCTTTCGTTCGATGTCACCCAAGATCAACTGCAAGACATGTTCACGCCCTACGGCGTCGTGCAGTCGGCCCAACTCATCATCGACCGTGATACGCAGCGCTCGAAGGGGTTCGGGTTCGTTGAAATGGCGAATGATTCGGATGGCGCAGCGGCCATCGCCGGGATGAGCGGACAGATGGTGGACGGCCGGGCGCTGACCGTGAACGAAGCCAAGCCGAAAGTACCTCGGTCTGGCGGCAGTGGCGGTGGGTACTCCGGAAGCCGGCGCTAAACCACCTTGGCCGAACTCGAATCACCAAACTCCGGCCAACCGTTGTTGGCGGGAGTTTTTGTATTTGTTGCTCACATTCTTTCCTCACTCCCATCCGAACCCGTCCTGTACAAAAACGATGTCCACGCGAACCGCAGGGATTTTCAGGGGTCGGTCGGTGTCGTCATTCAGAGTGATGTCCTCGCTTGGGCCGGTCAGAGGCGGCGGCCCGAACCATGAAGTGGTCGCGCGTTCATCAGGGATCGAGCAATCACCGAGGAAGGAGCCGCGAAGCAACTCTCGGGGCGTGCGGCTTCAGCTCACCAAGCGGTGAGTGACAAGGCGAGGTCACTGGTTCTGCGAACGAAGGACGATGCAAGGTTCAGGCGGATTCGTGGTGGTAACGCTTCAAGGGTCGTCTGAGCCAGTCGCTGTAGCCTCGGGAACTCGCAATGGCACACTCACCCACACCTCGCCGCGTGTCCTTGCCCAGCGGACGCCGGCTCACGTCCGACATCGTCGTCTCTGCCGTCACCTTTGCGGTTCTCAGCCTCTCACTGGCCACGGGCTTCGCGTACCTCACCCGAGTTGATTTCTATGCGGTCGTGTGGATTTGGGTTTTGCCCGTGGTGGTTCTCTGTGGCTTCGTTTGGGATCGACCCGTGGCTTGCGCGACCCAACGGTGGGAACGGGCACTGGGCCGCGTTCCTCGGTGAGTTGAGAGTCTTTGCCATTCTGCCAGCGTGTATTGGCTTTCTCCGGGCCGGTCGGCCATTCAGCGAACGGCTCGACGACTGGTTCCGGCATCAATCGGTTGGGGTCAGCCGCGCCTCCGCCGCGGCGTTGCGGTGGCCTTTGGCCGAACGCAGGCTTGCCGGGTGGGTGGAAAGCGAACGAGTCGCAACCCAGCCTTCCAAGCCGCGTCGAGAATATCGGGGCGAGATTTGGTTGAACAATTGCTCCCAGAAAACCTGACCGTCCCGAGTGCTCACGTTGTCTTCGAACGATGCAGATGCCGAATCATGACGTGTTCGACTCGTCGGTGGCTCAGTCCGAGTTCCTGGGCTATCTTGCGGTACGATAGCCCGCGCTCCCGAAGGGCGAGTATCTCGTGGAGTCGCAAGCTTGTCGTACAGCGGTGATCTGCTTTCTGGGCTTCCAACGGGGCAATCGCTTCCACGCCGTAGCCGCACCCCGAAGCTTTCGCGAGGAAGGCTGGCACCCGCGAACCTTCGAAGTGATGCCGGGATGAGGACGAGCAAGCGGGAGACAACCAAAGAAAATAGAAGAGGCTGAAAGGCCGGCGTTGTAAGCGTTTCGGCGGTTTTTGGTTTGAGTCTTCAAAACCTGTGGGGGTGTGAACAACGCCCCCAGTCGGTTCGATTCCGATACACCCCATTTGATCATTTGTATAGTACAAAGCAGAGAGCGGTAACGAGTCGCAAGAAGCCGCAGAATCCCTAGCAATCCCAGCGTATTCTTGTCTCAAGTGCGATTCTCTGCTATTGGTCGCCGCCACCTGCTGCGCCGCATTTTGCGCCCCGAGTGCGCCGCTTTCTGCGCCGCTTTCTGCGCCGCTTTTCCCGGGTGTCCACGACACCGCCTTATCGAATGCTGTCTCGGTCGGATCAACGTAGTGCCGGAGGGCCACCGATGGCGTGTTGCCCAGCCACTTCGTCACCGTGGCCAGTGGAAAACTTTGGGCAAGGTCGCTCTCGCAGGAGGCCCGCAACGAGTGCCAGAGCCGCGGCCACGGGTCCACACCGGCACGTCGAACGATCTTCCCGAACTGGGTCCGGAGGTTCGCCCCGCCCCACCCCCGTTCGCCCTTGGCTCGCCGCCGGTACTCCTCGGGCAGAATGAACTCGCTACCTTCCTCGGCGTGCTCGAATGGGACTTCCAGGTGAGGCCGAAGCTCGGGGAACAACGGGATCACCCGATGGCCTTTGCCAGAATGTTCCGTCTTGGGGCTCGGCACACTGACCCGGCCCCGTCCCCAATCCACATCCCCCCACGTCAACGAGAACGACTCGCTGGGTGTCCTGAGTCCACCAAACCGGGCCAGTGCCACCAGGAGACGCCACCAGACATTGGGGCAGTGCTAGATGACTCGCTGAACGTCTGCCACCGGGACGTAAGCCCGTCGTTCGGACGGGTCGCCCTGCCGCTGGCTAGCCCGTAGTTGGTGCGGGCATAGACCCGGAACGTCTTGGCTCCCATGCCGTAGAGCAGGCCAAAGTTCAACGCCTTGGCCAGCTTCCGAGCCTCCTTGGTCACCTCTGGCACACCAAGAACCCGTTGCGCGGTCAGGGTGTGCAAGTCGGCCCCGTCGCGGAACGCCTGCAACATGGCCGGATCTTTGGCGTGTGCGGCCGCAATCCGCAACTCGATCTGCGAGTAGTCCGCCTTCACCAGGTGGCGACCAGGCGGGGCACATACTGCTGAGCGGCAACCCCGCGGCATCTGCTGGAAAGCCGGTTCTCGGCAGGCCATCCGCCCGGTATCCGCGCCGTACTGCTTCCAGGATGGGTAGACCCGGCCATCCGTGTGAACATGCTCCAACCAGGCGAGTCCGTAAGCAGTGGCCGTCACCCGCCCGGAACTCGGCCAGCATCTTACCGCCCGGTGAACGGTACTCGATCCGGCGGAGATCCCCTGCCCAGTGGCACGATACCAGTAATGCGACTCGGGGGAGCCTGCCCGGCCACTGATCCAGTTGGTAGTTGGTAGTTGGTAGCAGCCAAACTGCGGCGGAAAACTGGCCAGAGATCCGCGGGATCTCTGCCCCAGGATCTTCCGGCGACTGGGGGTCGGTTGGCAGTGGCGACATGGTGGGTGTGACTCCTGCCGGCGCACCGTGGGCCAGCGCCGCGGAGTCACCTACAGCGCTGGCCCACGGTTTCGGCGGGGATCAGCCGCCGTTCCGGTAGGCAGGAGTTTCCGACATCCTCGCCCGCCGACCAAGCCCGGTCGCCTCAGGTACGCCCACTTCCTTAACGACGGGCTCTAGCTGGCTGCTTCACTCTCGATCACCTGGCAAACGGTGTTTGCCAGGTGATCGATGCGAGCGACCGTGGAGTGCTTCACCGGGGCCACGGGATCGCCACCGATCACAACCCGGTAGTTGTCGCGGTACTTCTCGGGTTTGGCACCCTTCAGGAGAAACATCAGTAGGAGGTCGCTGCGATCCCGCACATGACCGACCAAATTGCCACCCTGGTAGACAGGCTTCAGCGTGCCCTCGACCGCTCGCCTTCGGGCCTCGACTTCCAGCACCCCGACCGCTTCCTCGATAGCTTCGCCCCAGGCCTGCGCGAAC
>JBGTAO010000308.1:0-3403 GCA_041749835.1 Gemmata sp.
GTGCCCCTCTCGATCTTCTCCAACGTTTGGCCGCTATGCTTGGCCAGCAGTTGATTCAGGGTCTTTTTGGTCCGCAGGAATTCCTTCGCGTGAATCAGGATCTCTTCCGTGGTTCCCTCAGTGCCGGCCAACGGCTGGTGAATCATCACCCGAGCGTTGGGGAGGGAATAACGCTTGCCCTTGGTTCCGGCGGTCAACAGCATGGCACCCATACTGGCGGCCTGGCCCATGCAGTAGGTGGCGATATCGCAGTTCACGAACTGCATAGTGTCATAGATCGCCATTCCCGCCGTGACACTGCCCCCGGGGCTGTTGATGTACAGGTGAATGTCGCGTTTCGGGTCCTCAAATTGCAAGTAGAGCATCTGGGCGACAATCAGGTTCGCCATGTCATCCTGCACCACGCCTTGCAGGAAGATGATGCGATCCTTCAGCAACCGGCTGTAGATGTCGTAGGCACGTTCTTCGCGGCCGCGACTCTCCACCACAATTGGTACGAGTGGCATATTCGGTCCTCTGGGCGGACCCCAACACCTTCTGAATCGGGTGATGGGTCCGCGGTTAATGAGCAGTGTGTACGGTACGGCGACAATCGACCGGGTTCGGGGACGGACTTGCGGAATGTGCGGGCCGCCGTCTCAGGAACCCATCTGTAAGGCGGTTCGCTGACAGCTCGACCCGTGATTCCAACTTCATGTTCAAGTCGCGTTACATCTTCGGTTCCGGGCGCGAGAGCACTTCGTCGACGAGCCCAAACGCTTTGGCCTCGGCCGCGTGGTAATACTTGTCCCGATCAGTTTCGGAAGCAATGGTTTCCAGCGGTTGGCCCGTGTGCTTGGAGAGAATCTCGTTGAGCCGTTGGCGCTCTTTGAGAATCTCGTTGGCCTGGATCTCGATATCCGAGATCTGCCCACCCACCTGCCCATACGGCTGGTGGATCATGACCTTGGAGTTGGGTAAGCAGTAGCGTTTACCCTTGGACCCGGCGGCCAGCAGAATGGCGGCTCCGCTGGCAGCAAGCCCCATGCAGTACGTGTGAATGGGAGCTTCGAGGAACTGCATCGTGTCGTAAATCGCCAGGGTTGCGGAAACCGATCCGCCCGGGCTGTTGATGTACATGTGAACGTCGGCGGTTTTGTTCTCGTACTGCAAGAAGAGCAACCGCTGAATGATGACACTGGCAAGGAAATCCGTGATGACGGGACTGCCGCCCGAATCGGGGCTAGCACCGACAAAGACGATGCGGTTTTCGAGGAGCAGATCGCCCAGAGTCATCATCCGCTGGCGGGCATACTGGCCACGCTGGAGCAGGGGCTGAATCGGGCCGGCGGCGGCCACGGGATCGAACGAGGGGAACATGGAGCACCCTTTCATACAGACCGATTGACTTGCAACGCGGAGCCGAGCGTGTCGAACACGCACTCGGCCCCGCGTTGAAGTTCACCTGAAGTCGTCCATTACCATTTTATGCAAGAGGTCAACTGGCTTCCGGTGCCGTTTCGTTGGGCTTGTCATCGCCTCGCGCCTGATCCGCAGGGATTGCCCCCTCGGAAACGGTCGCGGCATCTTCACCCTGATCGGCGGCAGTCCATTCGTAGTCTTCGTAAGTGGCACCCGCAAGGATCAAGTCGAGCGCTTTCCGTTCGAGCAGGTCGGTCGCCAGAGCTTCCATCAAATCTTCCTTCTCCAGGCGAGCTTTCACCTTGCGGAAGCTTTCGCCCGATTGATCGGCGATCCGGTCGATTTCCGCGTCCAGATCTTCGTCCTCGATCTCGATCTTCTCGACCTCGGCCACCTTTTGCAGCACAAAGTGTTCTTTGAGCGCGGCAGCCGTGTTCTTGAGAACGTCCTGTTCAAGCAAGCGGCGACGGCCTTGAATTTGGGCATCGGACATGCCCGAGTTCTTCATCTCCATGACCCGGCGTGCCAGCGTCTTCCGGGCCTGGCGGCGCAGCATATCCTGGGGCAGTTCCCAGTCCGCGGCTGTAGCGATCTTTTCGAGAACCTGCTGGCGGGCCACCTGGCGTTGCGTGTATTCGAGGCGGCGTTCGAGCACGGTCTTCACAAACTCGTTGAGCGTCTCCGGTGTGCTCACCCCAAAGATGTTCTCCATCAGATCACGAGTCAGCTCGGGCAGTCGAACCGTCTTCACATCCTTGACAGTGAAGGCCGCTTGGACCTTTTGCCCGCGAAGAGCCTCCGCCCCCATTTCCTGGCCCAGGACGATCTCGACATCGCGGACATCACCCGGCTTGGCACCAACCATTTTGGTACCAAAATCGGGGGCAACTCCATCGGAAAGGGCAAGCTGCTTCTCGACCTTGACCCGTACTTCTTGCAACCGGTTGATCTCTTTCCCCTGGAACGAGATCGCGACATCGGCCGTGAGGTAATCGTTCAAGGCGATCACGGCCGGTTCCTTGGGCACCAACTGACCATAAGGTTCGAGCAATCGCTTCTTTTCTATTTCGCTTTCGGCATCGGTAAAGCTGTGCGTGGGCCGACGAAGCTTAAGGCCCTTGTAATCCGGCAATTCGAATTCGGGCCGCACTTCGATATTGAACTCGTAGACGAACGGGCCTTCCTTGGGTATCGCGATCGTATTCGGATCCAGTTCGGGTGGGCTCAAGGGCGAGATCTGTTGTCCCTCGGCGAGTTGTTCCAGGCTCGCCATCAGCACCTGGGTTTTGATCTCTTCAGCCACCGACTCGTGGTATTGCTTTTCGATGATCTTGCGGGGCGCTTTTCCGGGTCGGAAACCGCGCACCTGCGGTTGGTTGCTGAAGACCAGTTCGGTGTACTTTTCGTCGAAGCGTTCATCGATCTGCGCACGATCGACTGTGACTTTGACGTGCTTCTTGCACGGGCCGACGTCCTTGATTTCGACCGTCTGCTTGAGTTGGACTGGCCCCTCGGCCGTTGCAGTTGCTACGTCGGGAGTGGTGAGTTCAGCAGTGCTATCCTGGGGCGTGGTTTCAGGCGTCGTTTCTTCAGCCATCGGTGCTACTCCGTCGGGACGGCCACCCGGTTGGGAAGGGAACGCCTTCCATGGTCCGGTAACTGCAGCCCGGTAACTGCAGGTTGGGGAAAACAAGAAGCCGGGAAGCTGCGGGTAGAAGGTGTTGTATCACCTTCTTGAACCCGCGACTTCCCGGCTACGATACTCAATCTCGTCTGTTCGACGAGGGAGAGCGGGTGATGGGACTTGAACCCACGACAACCTCGTTGGCAACGAGGTACTCTACCACTGAGTTACACCCGCATACGTCACCACGCCCCCGCAATTTAGGCAGAGACGATCGCGGTTTCAAGAGGAGATTATGGTTCGGTCACTTTATGGACAGTGGCAAGGGTCAGAAAACCTGAACTCGGATCGTTCCCAGCTTCACTGGGATGGTTACCG
>JBGTAO010000309.1:0-6960 GCA_041749835.1 Gemmata sp.
GTCGCCGGCCAGGTGAATCACCGCGTCAACACCGCGAAACACTTCCGGATCGGGCGGGGCCGTCGGATCCCAGTTCACCCAGCGTGTGCCATCGTCGAAGAGCGGCCCACCGCGACCGGTCACCAGGCGCACCACACGATGACCGCCCGTGGTCAGGAACGGCACCAGATCGGAACCCACCAGCCCGCGCGAACCGGTGATGGCGATGGTTTGTCGCGGTTGATCCCGATACAGGTTGTGCCGGGTGAGATCGCTCGCGGTCAGTTGATGGCGATAGGCGAACATTGCCGCCAGGCGTCGCCGTACCAGACCACCGCCGAACAGCCGCCCCATCGCCCCAAGCGGCAAGCGGTACTCAATGTGATCTTCCAGGAACGAGCAATCCGCGCCATCGGGCTGGAAACGGTGCGTGTGGTGCCACTCCGCGAATGGGCCTTTGAGTTGCCGATCTACAAACTGTTGCCCGGGTTGGAAGCCAAAGGCTTCGGCCACCCACGTTGCCTTGATCGGCCCGAGTACCGAAGCCCGCATCGTCAGCGTATACTTCTCCTCATCGAATCCGCCCACCGAGTTGACGATTTGCACGGGCTCCCAGGGCGGTTGCAAGCGAACGAATGCGCCGGGGCGAGCGTGCCAGGCATATAACTGCTCCGCCGAGACGGGCATGGGCGATCGCAGCGTGAAGGTCGTGTTGGGCATCGCAAAACCCGTGTGAGTGATTCGTCGGGCGAACCGACCGGAACCGTGCTTGATCCAGAAGGTATACCGTAATGTCGTGGCCTCGCATCACAATCCGCAACTTGCATGCCGATCTCGCAGCCAGCACAGCGCATTACCGTACGGATGATTCCCGCGTGGCGGCGAGCCGAGCCCGGGTGGAAGCGGCGCTGGCAGACGGATTGGCCCACTATGGTGTGAACACGGGCTTCGGAGCGCTGGCCCGGAAGCGGGTTCCCGACGATCAACTGGCACGGTTGCAGCGCAACCTGCTCTTGAGCCACGCCGTCGGGGTGGGTGAGCCCGTGCCACCCGACATCACGCGCGTGATGCTGCGATTGAAGATCCACGGCCTGGGGCTGGGATACTCGGGGGTGTCGTTGCCCACCTTTCGTCGCTTGCTCGATTTCGACCGCCTGAATGTGGTGCCGGTGGTGCCGAGCCGCGGCAGCGTGGGCGCTTCGGGCGATCTGGCACCGCTGGCGCACCTCTGCTTGCCGCTGATCGGCTTCGGAGTGTTCTGGGACGACGCGCACCGTGGCAAAATCCCGGCTCGGGACGTGTTGCAAGCGCACGAGCTTTCGCCGCTGGAACTCGGAGCCAAGGACGGATTGGCGCTCATCAATGGTACGCAACTCATGTCGGGCTACGGAGCCTTCATCCTGGAGAAGTGCGTTCGCATTGTTGAATTGTTCGATCTGGCGGCGGCGATGTCGTTGGAGGCACTCCAAGGCAGCCTCGCGCCCTTTGATGCGCGCATTCACGCCATTCGTCCGCACCCGGGGCACGGCGTGGTCGCAGCGAACGTGCGCCGGCTATTGCACGGTAGCGAGATCCTGGAAAGTCATCGCGACTGTGGAAAGGTGCAAGACCCGTACTGTCTGCGCTGCGTACCGCAGGTTCACGGTGCGAGCCGCGACGCCCTGGCGTATGCGAGTGGTGTGCTCGAAACCGAGATCAACGGTGTGACGGATAACCCGCTCGTGTTCGAGGAAGGCGACATCGTGAGCGGAGGCAACTTCCACGGCCAACCGCTCGCACTGGCGCTCGACTTCGCCGCGATTGCGTTGGCCGAGTTGGCAAGCATCTCGGAGCGACGGATTTACTTGTTGCTCGAAGGACACGACGGGTTGCCGAAGTTGCTAATGCGCGAAACCGGTTTGAACTCGGGCTTCATGATCCCGCAGTACACCGCAGCGGCGCTGGTGAGCGAGAACAAGGTGCTCTGCCACCCGGCCAGCGTCGACTCGATTCCCACGAGCCTGGGGCAAGAGGATCACGTGAGCATGGGCAGTGTCTCGGCGGTGAAGTTGCTCCGGGTCTTCGAGAACGTGGAGACGGTGCTAGCCATCGAGATTCTGACGGCCACGCAGGCACTCGATTACCGGCTGCCGCTGCGGCCAGGTCGCGGGGTGGAAGCGGCCCACCAGTTGGTTCGCCAACGAACGCCACACCGCGAAGCCGATTACCTGTTCCATGAGGATCTGGCACCGGTGACCGCGCTGATCCAGGGCCACGAGTTGCTGACCGCAGCCGAGTTGCTTGATCGCTAACTTCACCCCTTCGCAGCTCGTGTTTCGAAAGGAACCCATGCAATCGCCCGAGCGGGAAATCCGGCGGCAGTTGAGCCTCTTCGTGCCCCCGCATACTTCCACCAAGTTGGAGGAACTCCGCTCCTTGCTGGACCCCGTGCAACAGAGCCTGATTCCGGCGCATGTGACGCTCTGCCGCGAAGACGAACTCGCAGATCTGTCCGGCGACCAGTTGCAGGAACGCCTTCGACGTGCGTGGGTGAAGCCACTCACACTGCGCTTCGGCAGGCCCGAGGCATTCGCTAGCCACGGGATCTTGCTGCACTGCGTGGACGGAGAACAGGAGTTTCACCAACTGCGGGAACTCCTCCTCGGAACAACCATGGCACGGTTGCACCGGCCACACATCACTCTCGCCCACCCGCGAAACCCAAGAGCCCCGGGAAACTCACTGGCCAACACCTCGCGCTTACCGGTAGATCTGGTGGTCACGTTCGACACGGTCTCCTGGATCGAGCAAGTTGGGCATCAACCGTGGAAACTGCTTGAGGTATTCTCGCTGGTACAAGATTGAGGCGGAACTTCGCGGAATCGCGGCAATCACAGCCAAGAAAACCGCGTCCGCAACGTATCGGCTATTATGCGCAATCGTTGACCACTGATGCACGCGAAGCGGAGCGCAGGAGAACCGTTGTGGACACAAACTTGGCAACGCCCCCGATCGTGCATCGGTTCCGCCCCTGGTGGGTCGCTCTCGCGATTCCAATCGTTTTCATGGCCATCACAACCGGTATTGTCGCCTGGATCTCTCCCATTGCGCTGCTCTATACGCTTCCCGTGTTTGGCATCGTTCTGGTGCTGCTGGTAACGGGAATCGAGGGATTGATCCTCACCGAAGAGGGAATCGCATGGTATGCGTTGCACCCCAGGTGGGTCTTTCGCAGGGTTCCCTGGAGTGGGGTGATCAAAGCGCGGCGGGGCTTCATTGGGTTCGGCACATTTTCCGTTGGCCCGATCATGCTCACGGTCGAGTTTCGTAGGTATGAGCTGTGGGTTTGGGGCAAACCACGGCCCGACAAGCGCGCCACCATCGAGATCTGGCAGCGTTGGCTGGTCCCGTGCCAGCCCCTGCGACTTTGGGATGCGATTGAATACTGGCGGAATCAACCCGCGCAGGAACCCGATACCACCGCGACGGACGCCCATCCCGTTGCTCCAATTCCGTGAGTCGCCATTCCGGGAACTGAGGCACTTGTGACGATGGCGTGGTAGAATGCAGTCGTTCCGCTACCGACGTGATTGAGGCCGCGATGCGTCGAGACGACCAGCCGACCAGGACTCACGTCAACCCCGCCAATCCCGATACGGCCACATTTGCCCCGGTCTCGCGCGGGGAATTCCTCGCCACCGTGACACGCGGAATCGAACGCCCTTTAGCTGACACCGCTCCATTCCAGTTCGCCGCAGGTCGCGTGCTGGCCAATCGCTATCGCATCGTGGCGGCGCTGGGCCGGGGTGGTATGGGCGAGGTGTACCGGGCAGACGATCTGACCCTGGGCAATTCGGTGGCACTGAAGTTTCTGCCCGAGCAAGTGGCTACGAATCCCCGATCGCTCGAGCGGTTCCGGAAAGAAGTAGCGGCCGCGCGGCAGGTGGCACACCCACACGTCTGCCGGGTGTTCGACATCGGCGAGGCGGATGGCCAGGTCTTCCTGAGCATGGAGTTCATACCCGGCGACGACCTGGCCAACGTGATTCAGTGTGTCGGCCGGTTGTCCTCCGATTTGGCCATCGACCTGTTTCGGCAGATCGCCCAGGGATTGCAAGCAATCCATGACGAAGGGTTGATTCATCGCGATCTCAAACCCGCCAATGTGATGATCGACGGGCGGGGCCGCGCTCGCATCACCGACTTCGGGCTGGCCACATCCGCCGAGAGCATTGTCGGGCTCGATGCGTTCTCGGGCACCCCCACATATCAGGCACCGGAACAACTCGTTGGCGGAATGATCACCGAGCGCAGTGACGTGTACGCCCTGGGTGTGCTCGCCTACGAATTACTGACTGGCCGCCGGCCGTTCGTACCTGCCGATCGAACAGCGCTGATTCAATCACAGCAGAAGCAGAAGCCGGCAGCACCATCGACATTTGATCCGACGATTCCCCCGGAGGTGGATCGGATCGTCTTGAAGTGCCTCGCACCCGATCCGCTCCGGCGGCCGACATCGGCTCACGAGGTCTGGCGTTCACTCCCAGGCGACGCGGCACTGAATGCGGCTCTGGCTGCCGGGGTCACACCCAGCGCCGAAGTGGTCGCAGATGCCGGCGGCGAAGGACGGCTCACACGCCGAACGGCACTGCTGTTAGCCGTCACCTCGCTGGTGTTCGTGGTGTTAACCGGGCTGATGCAATTCACGACTTTCCAGCAAGGTCAGGAATTAGACCTGAATCCGGACGAACTGCGCGACCGGTGTCGATCCTTCCTCACCGAGGCCGGCCACCCGGGAGACGTGCCGTTTACCACAAGTGACTACGAAGTCAACGCGGTCCAATTGGCCTGGCGGGACGAACACGATCGCGGGATGGATCGGCTAGCCCCAGAAGCATCGCGGCGGTTCTCACGGGCAACATTCTTTTACCGGGTCAGCCCCACACCGTTGATCCCGGCGTTGCCCATCCGTGAGCAACCCATTGTGACAGCGGACAACCCGCCGTTCGGCAGCACCGGCTCGGCCCTGCTTGTAGTGGACGGTCAGGGGCAGTTGGTCCACCTGACGCGTCTACCAACAGCCGTGCGGTCCCAAACTCCGCCACAGTCGCCTGACTGGCCAGCCTGGTTCCGGTCTGCTGGTTTCGACATTGCCCAATTCCAACCAACGGAGCCGTCGCGTGAGTGGACGGTACCGCACGATACCCGCTTCGCCTGGAAGGGTGTATTTCCGGAGCGACCGAGCATTCCCGTGACCATCGAAGCGGCAACGGATCGAGGTGAGTTAGTTGCGTTTACGCGTGTCGCACCGTGGACGCCTCCGGAATCCCAAGTCATTCTCGATCCGGTTTATGACAATCGGTACCAACTGTGGTGGGTATTGGTGCCGACCGCGATGTTGCTGGTGGGGAGTTGGCTGGCCTACCGCCAGGTCCGGGCTGGTACCGCCGACGTGGTAGGAGCGCTCCGGTTCGCGGTTGGCTTCTCCTGCCTGCACCTGCTCATGTACGTGCTCTGGTGCAGCCGGCTGAACCCAAGTGGGCGTGAGTTCACCGATGCGTACACGTACGTCGCCCTGGTGGCGATGAATGCCGTTCGCCTCACGGTCGGGTATCTCGCGTTGGAGCCGTTCGTACGCCGGCGCTGGCCCTGGCAACTTATCGGGTGGCGGAGACTTCTGGCGGGCCGCTGGAACGATCCGCGGGTCGGCCGCGACGTACTGATTGGCACTGTCGCGGGAATCGCTGTGGCCGTACTCCAAAATGGGTGGACCATGGCTCCTGCCTGGCTTGGCCTCCCACCCGAATTGCCCGCCGGGAATTTAGGTCTTGGGGCTGTGCCGGTTCCGATGTCTGTCGCACTTCTTCTCACCTCAGTGGATTCTTCGATCGTCGTGTTGTTCTTGCTGTTCGCATTCAGTCGGCTGCTTCGTACGCCGTGGCTGTGGGTGCCAGTGTTGCTCACCGTATTGGTGTTTGGGGCGTTTGGTGTCGCAAGTGGAGCCAATCCGGACATCCTGCGCTGGTTGAGTCCGACCATTGCGCTGATCGCGATCGTCCTGCTACGGCAGTTCGGATTGCTTACGCTGATCGTCGCCTGGCTTACCGCACTAGTAACGATTTATTACCCCATCTTCTACGGTTGGAACACCTGGTTCTGGCAAGCGTCAGCGCTCGTGTGGACGGTGATCCTCTCCCTGATTGGCTACGGACTGGTTATGTCTGTTGGCGGTTGGCAGCAGTTAGTGAACCCACCCCGATCGCAATCTGAGCAATCGGGGGCCGCACCCGTGAATTTGGCTGGATCTTGACGCACAATCACCCTGTGGCTCGGGTGATACACCGTCTCGTCGTCGAGTGAATCCGTATGGACAAGTTCATCCACATTCGCTCGACTCAGTTTCCGGTTCTTCCCGGTGAAGAAGCGGAATTGGTCAACGAAGGAATGTTTGGCAAAGCGCTGGCCGAGTACCTCCAGCGCAAGCTGACCGAGCGCGGTTACGATGTGCCGTTCTTCTGTTGCGAAGATTGGGGCTGGTGGGTCGAACTGCCTGAAGCACCGTTTGCTTTCGGCGTCTGCATTTACGCAGCCCCCAGCGAAGGCAACCCCACCGAATATGCTTGCACCGATGGAGCCGCCGCGGCACGCAAATGGAGTTGGAAGCGCTTCCGATTCGTGGACACCGCACCGTGGGTCACCAAGCTCCACGACGACCTGCTGGCCATCTTCCAGGCCGATCCGGAGGTTGAGATTGTTGGCGTGACCGACGACTTTCCCTTTTGATAAAGGAAGATCACCTCGCCCGCGTGTGCCCCGACATCCCCGCAAGCTCCGGGTGAACTCGTTCTTGTAGTCGGGCGTACTGCAAGAAAGTTTCGCCGAGTTGCCGTGGTTGCTGCCACGGCGAAGCTACTCATACCCCCCCGTGCTGCATGCCCCGCTGGATTGCCGTTGCTGGTGTCGCGTTGTTCTTGCTCCTCGGGCTGGTAGCCGCTGTCACCT
>JBGTAO010000310.1:0-4788 GCA_041749835.1 Gemmata sp.
GTTACCTGGGGTACCGGGAGGTCGTGGCGACGGAGGAGTCGGCGACGTGTGATCGCAACGAGGTGCCCCGGCTCTCGAAGGGGTCGAAGAAGAAGCCCGCGAAGGTGTGGAAACCAGCAGCGGATCACCCCTGGCGTAAGAGTGTGGTAAGCTGATCGAAGACCCCCGAGAGGAGGACATTTCTATCGGGGACAAATTGCGGACATTTCTATCGGGGCCTGACATGAGCGGCCTCTACCACTTCCGCAACCGTGATTACTCGGCGAGCCTGGGACGATGGATCAGCGTGGACCCGATCCGATTCCACGGTGGCGATGTGAACCTGTACGGGTACGTAGGGGAAAACCTGGTTGGGAGTCTTGACCCGCTTGGATTGGTGCAATTGCCACTCTCGCAGCTGGAGTGCGGACTGTCATCCAACTCCTCGCGCTTGCCGCACACGTTTTTTGTCCAGTTTCAGCCACCACCTAAGCTAAGACCGGTACCAAAACCCTCGTCCAATCTAGACAGTCCGGTGAATGTGCCGACGATTGCCCCAAAGGATACGGAACCCTACGACCCACTCGGTGGGTTCACTCTGTTCGTCTACCCGTTGTTTGAGTTTGTTCTACAGACGTTCCAACTTGGGCAATTCCAACTCGCACCGCCGATTAAGAAACCCGCGTATGACGGTGGAGGT
Organism: Gemmata sp.; assembly: GCA_041749835.1. Classification (GTDB taxonomy): domain Bacteria; phylum Planctomycetota; class Planctomycetia; order Gemmatales; family Gemmataceae; genus Gemmata. Next base: position 680 of record JBGTAO010000310.1, read on the forward strand.
GGTGGAAACCCTGCCAATTCGTTCAAACCCCGGCCATCGGGGGGCTGCCCTTCAACCCATGATTGGGACTCGAATCAGCTAAGTCGAAAGTAGCTGAGGGGGATAGCAAGGGGCACAAGTGCCAACCCATTGTCAGTAAGTGAAACTAGCATGTTAACGATATCAAGATTCTCATCAATTGGAGCGATGTTGATGTCTACACGGTTCCAAACCTGGTGCATACTCTCGACAGTAATAATTGCCTGCGCGGCACTCCACCTGGAGGCCCAACAGCCCGACCGAGTGGGTGCGGCCAAGGCCTACCGCCTCGGAAACCAGTGGTTTGATACTGGGGCGTGGGAGAAGGCCATCAAGGAATATGACAAGGCCCTCGAACTCGACCCCGACATGGATGCGGGGTACCAGGCGCGAGGCACCGCATGGTTGTACTTGCGGGAGTTGTACAAGGCCATCAAGAACTTTGACGAGGCCATCCGGCTCAACCCCAAGCGGGCCTTCGCATTCAACAATCACGGCGTGGCCTGGTACATGAAGGGGGAACTGGACAAGGCGATGGCGGACTACAATGAGGCCGCCCGGTTGCGGCCGACGTACGCGCCAGCTTTCCGTAACCGGGGCCTGATCTGGGCCGACCTAGGGGAACTGGAGAAGGCCATCAAAGACTACACCGAGGCCCTCCGCCTCAACCCGAAGTATGAGGACGCGTTCGTCGCGCGTGGGATAGCGCGGCGGGAGAGAGGGGAGTACGAGAAAGCGCAGAAAGACTACGACGAGGCGATCACTCTCAACCCTAATTCCGTGACGGGGCTCTTCGTCCGGGCGTGGCTGCGAGCGACGTGTCCCGAAGCGAAGTTCCGGGACGGTGCCAAGGCGGTCCAGGACGCCAAGAAGGCGTTCGAGCAGCCAGGAAACAGAACGGGTCAAGAGTTGGCTAGTTTGGCGGCGGCGTACGTGGAGGCCGGGGACTTCGCGGAGGCAGTGAAGTGGCAGAAGAAAGCACTCGAAGACTAGGAGTATGTGAAAAAGCAGGGCAGCCGCGGTACCGATCGGCTGAAGCAATACGAGTCGAAAAAACCCTTCCGCGAACAGCTGCCTGAGTTGCCGATGCCCTAAATGTCGACAGAATGCACACTGACAGTAGATATCAGTTACAGTGCGACCAGCGGTGGCAGTGTGGTGCATCAGGTGCAGCGGGCCTTCAATGGCCTGGGGCAGTTGATCACCGAGTGGCAACAACGGGGCGCGGCGGTGAACACCAGCACCAGCCCCAAGGTGCAGTATGCCTACTCCGAGATGGCCAGCGGGGCCAACCACAGCCGATTGACGAGCATCACGTACCCGAGCGGATATGTGTTGACGTACAACTATTCGAGCGGGTTGAATAGCACTATCAGTCGGTTGTCGTCGCTATCCGATTCGAGCGGCACCGTGGAGAGTTACGATTACCTGGGGCTGGGCACAGTGGTACGGCGGGCACACAGCCAGCCGGGCGTGGATCTGACGTACGTGGGCACACCAGCCGATGCCGGGGACCCGTACGCGGGGCTGGATCGCTTTGGGCGAGTAGTCGATCAGAAGTGGATCAAGAGCGGCACGGCCACCGATCGCTTCCAGTACGGCTACGACCGCAATTCGAACCGCACCTCTCGCGACAACCTCGTGAACACGGCGTTCGGTGAGTTATACAGCTACGATGGCTTCAATCAGCTGGCGAGCTTCGATCGGGGCACGCTCAACGGCACCAAGACGGGGTTGACGGGCAGTGCCAGCCGCAGCCAGGACTGGGACTACGATGCGCTGGGGAACTGGGACTCGCTGACCACCGATGGCGGTAGCCCGCAGACCCGCACGCACAACAAGCAGAACGAGATTACCGCGGTGAGCGGGGCGACCACACCCACCTTCGATGCCAACGGCAACATGACGAAGGATGAGACGGGCAAGCAGTTCGTCTACGATGCGTGGAACCGGCTGGTGACGGTGAAGAACTCCGGTGGCACCACGCTGAAAACTTATGGCTACGACGGCCTGAACCGCCGCGTGAGCGAGACCGCCAGCGGCACGACCACCGACCTGTTCTACTCCGCGAACTGGCAGGTGTTGGAGGAGAAGGTTGGGTCGAACACGAGCAAGCGGTACGTGTGGAGCCCGGTGTACGTCGATGCGCTGATCTTGCGGGACCGCGATACCGATGCGAATGGGACTTTGGATGAGCGACTGTGGGTGCAGCAGGACGCCAACTGGAACGTGACGGCCCTGGTGAATGGGAGTGGGACCGTGGTCGAGCGGTATGGGTACGACCCGTTCGGGGCCGTGACGGTGTACGACAGCAACTACACCGTGCGGGGCGGCGGGAGCAGCTACGGGTGGCAATACCTGCACCAGGGCGGACGCCTGGATTCGGTGAGCGGCCTCTACCACTTCCGCAATAGGGACTATTCGGCGACGTTGGGGCGGTGGGTGAGCGTAGACCCGATCCGGTTCGCGGGCGGAGATGTAAACCTGTACGGGTATTTGGGGAACGGGCCGACGAACGTGGTCGACCCGTCGGGGCTCCTGCAATTTCCAGGGGGTATCAGTAACCCACTGGATTCGCTCAATCCGAACGGCCCGTTATCCCCTCCAAATACATTTACTGCACCGGGTGGTGCGCACGTGCCGGCGAAACCTGCAGCTGTTGGCGCCGCTCTTACTTACCCTTATCGCCTGGCGGGAAGAGTTCCGCCATGGGTCGGTGCTACACTTGCCGCCATGGTCGCTAACATGCCGTTCGCTGCCGTCCTGCTTAAACATTCCCTGAGTGATAATCCTACGAATCTACATTTCCTGAATGGTTCAATGCCCAGCGAGAAGATTAGAGAATCATCAGAGCACAAGACAATTATGGCGGAGATTACGGATCGGATTAATGCAAATCCTACTGGCAGTATCATAGGAAAAAGTGAAGATGTTATTTTTAAATCAACTCGGGATCTGTTCGCAGCGCTACATGCGGCAAAGTATTCATTCGTTGCTCGAAAATCAATTGACGGATTATATCATGTGACGGTGACCTATCGTGATAAATATGATTTCGACTCCTTTTTGCTTAAGGGAGAATTTTTTGATTACTTTGAAGCCGATGGGCCTGCGGGGTTTTTTCAAGGTGCGTTTTTCACAGTTGTTAACGATTTGGCTACAGTCCAACAATATTTTACAATGATTCGTCCATTTAATGTGATAGTCGATGTTGATGAGATTGTGAGGTGCTCAAAATGATAAAGTCGCGAATTAGACTACTACTAGTTATAACGATTATTATGTTATTTATATTTTTTGGTCTTTGTGGTTTCATCTTAATAATTGATGACGATGTTAGCGGTATATCTGGCAAAGATACTGTTGCAAGATTTTGTAATAACAGAATAGAATTTATTAAGCAGCGCAATCCAGATAGGATATTTGTATTCGATAACAAATTACAACGTAAGATACTAGATAATGTGCAAAAATTTAACATCGTAAACGGAATTGTATATATACACGCGCAGGGCAATATTTATACATTTAGTTGCGATACAAGTGAACTGGTTCGAATTCGATCGGATTAGTAACATATATTCCTAAATCCTGTAATGTTATTTGTTCGTAATAAAATTCGCAAAACGAACCCAATTTCGATTTGTAAGCAAACAGCCTGAATCCATATTGTAAGTTTTACACATCGTTTTGCGCCACGAAACTTGGCGAGACCGACCCGCTGAGGTCCGTTGCACCGCCGTGGCAACCGGATCAACAGTATCTCCCCGATCCGAAGGGGTTGGTGCAGCGCAACGAGTACGACGGGCTGGGGCGGACGACGAAGACGATCGAGAATTATGTGAATGGGACGGTGAGCGATAGCGACGACCAGACGACGACGTATGCGTACAACGCGGCGGGGATGACGAGCCTGACGGCACAGCTGACGGGGGGTGGTGGTCAGACCACGCAGTGGGTGTACGGGGTGACGACCGGCGGTGGCAGCACGATCACCTCCAACGATGTGGTCGGCGTGACGCAGTGGCCCGACCCCTCGACCGGTGCGGCCAGCGGCTCGGAGCAGGAGACGGTGACGGTCAACGCGCTGG
>JBGTAO010000311.1:0-6145 GCA_041749835.1 Gemmata sp.
CGTGCCAAAGGATGGAGACTACCGCGTGGCCATCCGCGACGCCAAATACGATGGCGATGCGCGCTGGGTTTACGCACTCCTGGTGACCGACGCGCCGTTCGTCACACAGTTGTTTCCGCTCGGGATCACTCGCTCGGCCAGCGAGCGTAGGCTCGAAGTCGAACCGGTACTCACCGACCGTAAGGCACGCCCGAAGTGGCCACTCACGCGACCGGAAACCCTCGGGCCGCAAACGGTGTCGCTGCGGATTCCTGGCACGGAGCGCGGGAGTAACCCGGTGCCCGTGGTCGTCACAGATCTACCAACGCTCCGTGAGCAGGAACCAAACGACACACCACAGCAGGCGATGACGATTCCGGTGCCGTGCGGGGTGAACGGCCGGATCGGGCAGAAACGCGACCTCGATCACTTCGCCTTCACTGCCACCAAGGGAAAGTCGATCCGGTTGGAAGTGTTCGCCCGGCGGTTCGGCACGGTCTTGCGTAGTCAACTCGATTCGCAACTCGACGTGATGACACCCGAAGGGAAGATCCTTGCGACCAACGACGACTTGAATGGCAAAGATGCCGGGCTCGTGTTTACCCCGCCCGCGAACGGAACCTACGTTGTGCGCATTCGAGATCTCAACAACAAGGGTGGCGAGGGCTTCGTTTACTTCTTGGAATGCGACTACGCCCAACCCGGGTTTACCATCAAATGTGATCCGTCCAAAGCCATGATTGGCCCGGGCAGCCGAACGGCGTGGTATGTGCAGGTGAACCGTGCCAATGGCTTTTCCGGCCCAGTGAAGATCGAGGTGCAGGGCTTACCAGTCGGCCTCAGCGTGAACCCGCTGACGATTCCGGCAAACATGACCAGCGGCTTGTTGGTCGTCTCGGCCGCTCCCGATGCCGCAATTGATGCCGCGATGGTGAAGATCGTCGGCACTGCGGAAAGCGTGGACGAGAATGGCAAGCGTGTCGCCATCCGGCGCGAAGCCACACCCGTCGAAGAGATCTATCTCCCGGGTGGTGGCCGTGGGCGATTCGATGTCGGAATGCAAGCCGTCGCCATCACCACGCCGTCCGACGTGCTGCAAGTGAAGGTGAAGCAGAATCGGATCGTGTTGAAACCGGGTGAGGAAGTGAAGATCGAGGTCGAACTGCTCCGTCGCCCCGATTACAGCAAAGGCGTGACACTGGATGTGATGCTGCGGCATCTGGGCCAGATCCACGGTAACCCGTTGCCACCCGGCGTTTCCCTGGTCGAATCCAAAAGCAAGACGCTACTCGATACCGCGACCACGGGCCACATTGTGTTGGAAGCCGATGCGACCGCGCCCGAGTGCATCGATGTTCCCATCTGCGTTCAGGGTTACGTGGCCATCAACTTCATGGTCAAGATCGGCTACGCCAGCGAAGTGATTTGGTTGAGCGTGAAGAAATAATTGTAATCGCCATTCCAATCGCATCGGGTCAAGCGCGACCCCCCGGTTGCTGCCGTACCGGGGAGACTTCCGTTCCGGGTTTCGCCGCACTTCACACTGCTACCGTGCCACACGGCGACAGACCGGAGCGCTCAACTGCCCGGTGCAACAGAGACATGGGCCGCCCGGCGGCACAAAGTCTTCGAAGACTTCCCGGCCGGGTTGTGATCGGTTCTCGGCATCGAGAATGGCACTCACCGCGAGCCCCGCGCTGACGCTTTGCCCATCACTAGTGAACACGGCGGGTTGTGCCTCCACGGCATTCTGACTGATGGAAAGCACCCGTAGCCAGGTCGCACCATTGGCCGCCGACGTCACCACTTCGACCTTGCCATCACCATCGAGATCGCGAGCCACCGCACGAATCCCATTGCGATCACTGGTCCCGTTGGCGAAGAAGTCCTGATAGATCGGTGGGTTTGTGGTGAGGGCTGCCTGCAATGATGTCAGGACGGCACCCGACCAGACGCGGGTCCGGCTGGTTCCGCCGGTATCTTTGCTCACAATCAGATCGGCGAACCCATCACCATCAACATCCCCCGCGGTGATGTTGACACCAGAGGTCATGGTGGTGGCGAAGGCGAAGAACGAATTGCTTCGCTGAATCTTCCCATTGCTGAGCGCGGCCCCATCAAAGACCGTGACGCGGGGTGGCCCGCCTGGCCCAGAACCGACAATCAGGTCTGCGGCTCCATCGCGGTCCACGTCGCCCATGGCCACCCGCACTCCACGCCGTGAGTTCTCGTGGAACGCCAGGAAACTTCGGTACATCGACAGTCGGCCACTGGTGACTTGATAGATCTCCACGGTGGGCAAGCCGCCGGCATCAGCCGTGACTACGAGTTCGTCGCGGCCATCGCGGTTCACATCGCCGGCTGCCAGGAACGCCCCGCCGCCAAAGCCGCCCAGTACGGTCGTGGTGGCGACGAGATCATTCCCGGTCGCTCCGTTAATCACCCGCACAACTGACGGAGTGCCCGGGCCTGTGGCGAAGGCATAGTCGGCAACCTTGTCGCCATTGAAATCACCCACGGCCGTTCGCACCATCCCCAAGTAACCGGAGAATGGCGTGAACGATTTGCCCGTGTTCGTCAGGTTCCCGTTGCTACCTCGTGTGTAAACATCCACACGTCCGCCGGTGGTACTCGAAACAAGGACGGGTGTTCCGGTGTTCGTGCCCGGTGTCGTTGGTGGCGGCGGAACCGTAGGCGGGGCAACTGGCGGGGCGACCGGTGGTGCCACAGGTGGGCTGGCGGGTGGGCTGACCACGGAACCGGCTGCCCAACCGACATCACGCAGCGAAGCCGTATCGAGCGCTGTCCAGGTCACCCGGGTGCCGAAGTTCATCACCGGGTCCATGGAAACGGCCTTGCCGTTGAACGTCACACCGTCGGCCCAGTGCGCTCCATCTCCGGCCACGGGAACCGGGCCACCATACAGACTTGTAACGTTCGAGCCGACGAAATTGCTGCCCTGGACATTCGAGAACCACTGGCTCGCCGTACCGATCCCGAGAACATGGCCGAGTTCGTGTGTTGCCACCGAGTAGAAATCGAGTTCGTTCGAATCGAGCCCGGCTGTGCTGGTGCCGAAGTGCCATTTCTCGGTGGTGTCGAACGTGATGCTGCCGCCCCAGAGCGAGTAGCCACTCCAGCCACGATTCGCAACGGTGTTGCCCCACGATTGCGAGCCGGACCAGGAGTACCCACCCGTGCCGCCAAAGCCCGCCTGCGCGCCGGGTAGGGCTCGCCCACCCACGTAGATAATGATGCTGTTGGCCGAGATCTTCAGGCTGCCGATGCTGTAGATGCTTCCATTCTGCGGATTCACGATGGAAGCCGACCAGGTGTTGCTGCCGTTGGCGTTGATCGCGGTCAGGTTGGCATCAATGCGCTGGCCCATCTCCTGGGCCACCTGATTCATCACCACGCGGGCGTTGGCGTTGTCCTCGAAGAAGCCGTAGCCGCCGTTGGCACGCATGTCGAGGGAGTAATCGACCAGGATCGAGATCGCGGGTACTTCCCGCTCTTCCAGATTCTCGAGGCCCAACCGCGTGGCGGCCGGACGGTGAGCAGGGCGAGTTTTGAGCCGGGTCAACATGAGGTCCCCTGTGACATCCCGTACGGGTGACCGAGGGGGCTTCCTTGCCAGTCCAATGAGTCCGTCCCTGAGGCTTGCGCCCCACAACTACTGCCAACCCGCATCGCAGGCGACAAAGTCGAATCCTGGGACAGACGCGGTCATAGTGTCTGTGCCAGTTCATCTGGTGGCAACAAGTTTTCCCGAGATGTCGCGCATTCAGGGCAACATCAAGAAAACTGTGGAGAAACTGCGTGGTTTGGGCTGATTTTGCAGCCCATTCGGACGGGTAGCAGTTGCTTCTCGCACCGTTTGCGCGGGTTCCAGCCGGTAAACCAGGCGGTCGATTTACGCGGTGATCGTGGGGGGTCGCGCGATCTCATCCCGAGACTCTGGATACCTAGTACGAATTGTGCGGGTGAGTCAAACTTGTGTGTTGGAAATGATTCGACGGACTACAACGGTTATCCGCGCTTAATCAGAAGTGAGTTCTGGGTCGCAATCGATTGTTACCGGATGGCAACCGTGTTCAGGATTGTTGACACACGGGGTCGCCCGCGCGAAGTCCCGTTGCCGTGCTCCCCGCAGTGCCGGATCAAGGTGAGCGTTCTTGGAATGGAGCGCTCAACGCTCGGTTCCAGAAGTTCTTGAGGTGATACGAAGAATGCAGTCGCCACTTCCGGGAATCTTCACAAGTAACTGCTTCCGGGTGAGGAATAACCCTGTAAGCTAAATTGCGGTGCGCGGAGCACTCGATTGGCTAACTGTTCCGGGTCAAGCATTAAGGATTCTGTAGTCATGGGCGATAATTCTTCTTCACCCCCAACTGCCGCCACTCCGATGAGTGGAGCCGACATTCTGGTTGAAAGCCTCATTCGCCACGGGGTCGAAGTGGTCTTCGCCTATCCCGGCGGCGCGAGCATGCCGATTCACCAGTCGCTCACAAAGGTCAGCAGCAAACTCCGGACGATCCTGCCCCGCCACGAGCAGGGCGGCGGCTTCATGGGCCATGGCTACAGTCGTGCTACCGGCAAAGCCAGCGTTTGCATGTCGACCAGCGGCCCCGGAGCGACCAACTTCGTCACCTGCATCGCCGATGCGAAGATGGATAGCGTGCCGTTGATTGCCATCACGGGGCAAGTGGGCACCCACGTTCTGGGGAATGATGCGTTCCAGGAAACGCCGATGGTGGAGATCTGCCGCGGCATCACCAAACACCACTACTTGCTCACACGAGTTGAGGATGTGGCCCGGGTAATGAATGAGGCGTTCCACATCGCCACGACCGGTCGACCAGGGCCGGTGCTCATCGACATTTGCAAAGATGTGCAGACCAACAAGACGGTCCCCAACTGGGATGGGCCGATGGATCTGCCGGGCTACCGGCCGTTGCGCCAGGCCCCGCGCAGGGAACTGGAAGCGGTAATTGCGGCCATTCGCTCCAGCAAGAAGCCCTTCATTTATGCGGGCGGCGGGATCACGCATGCGGGAGCCGCGGCCGAGTTGAAAGCGTTCGCCGAACTCACAGGTATCCCGGTTGGGCTCACGCTGCACGGCCTGGGGAACTTCCCCTCCGATCACTACCTGTGCCTGCAAATGCTCGGCATGCACGGCACCGTCTACTCGAACTATGCCATCAACGATGCCGACTTGTTGCTCGCCTTTGGCGTGCGCTTCGACGACCGCGTGACGGGTAAGTTGAAGGAGTTCGCCAAGCACGGCAAGATTGTGCACATCGATCTCGATAAGTCCGAGATCCACAAGAACAAGTTCGCCCACATCCCGGTGCATGGGGATGTTCGCCACGCGTTGACCGGGCTGAACGAACTGCTTCACGAATCCCGGAACGCGGATCTGACAGCCGGCGGCCGCTACCCGGATTGGTGGCGGCAAGTCGATCAGTGGCGCGAAGCCGAGCCGCTGCGCTTCAACGACATTCCCAACGCGATCCTCCCGCAATTTGCGATCCGGCGGCTCTGGGAGATCCTGCGCGACCGCAAACAACTGGACGATACGATCATCACCACGGGTGTTGGCCAGCACCAAATGTGGGCGGCCCAATTCTTCCACTTCAATCAGCCGCGCAAGTGGATCACCAGCGGTGGGCTAGGAACCATGGGCTTTGGCCTGCCGTCCGCGCTCGGGGCCAAGGTTGCCTTCCCGAACAGCCTCGTGATCGATATCGACGGCGATGGCAGCTTCCTAATGAATGTGCAGGAACTCGCCACAGCGTATGCCGAGAAGATCCCAGCGAAAGTGATGCTCCTGAACAATCAGCACCTCGGGATGGTGATGCAATGGGAGGATCGCTTCTTCGGGAGCAATCGCGGCCACACCTACCTGGGCGCGGGTGAGAACCACGCCCCGTACCCGGATTTCGTCAAGATCTCCGAAGGGTTCGGTGTGAAAGCTCGCGATGTGGTCGAAAAGGGTGATCTCGACACGGCCCTCATCGAGATGATCGAGAGCCCTGGCCCGTTTGTGCTGAACGTCCATGTTCCGCACCAGGAGCATGTGCTCCCCATGATCCCCGCGGGCATGACCGTGAAGGACATCATCAAATCCTGATTGTGCCATTGAAGCGTTTCCCACACTGTTCGC
>JBGTAO010000312.1:0-7499 GCA_041749835.1 Gemmata sp.
CCAGCCACGAAGAGAGCGTTCCTTCGGCACATCCCAGGCGGGCTGCGGCGTCGGCTCGTGAGTAACCAAGTAAGTGGCACAGCACGATCGACGCGCGATAATGCTCGGGAAGCGCCAGCAACGCTTCATCGAGATCGAGGCGGAGGTCGGGGTTGGAGTCAGTGGCCGGGAGTTGGTCGGGAAGCGGCTTCCGGCGAGCCAGTTGGCGGGCGTTGCGGCGACGAATGTTGCGGGCGGTCAGCACGGCCACCCGGTACAGCCACGGCCCCAGTGCAGCATCGGCCGCGAAGCGTTGTCGATACTTGATCAGCACCAAGAAGGTGGCCTGGAATGCGTCCTCGGCATCCGCCAGATCGGGCAACGCCCGGCGGCAGGCACCCCAGACGAGTGACCCATGGCGACGCAACAACTCTTCGAAGTCGGCCTGCACGGCGTGAGTCAGGAAGCTGGCGAGCAACTCACCATCGCCGCGGCGGTTGGTCGGATGGGCGAGTTGCCGGAGCAGTTGGGAGTGAAGTCGTCGCATACTACTATCATGTCGCGACTGGCTCTGGCGCGTGCAACAATTTTAGGCGGCTCGGTCTTCGCTTTCGCCCCGCAGATGGAATCGGTGTGCGCCGCAGATGCCACGTTTCGAGGTGCGTAGGAACCCGACGAGTTCCCGGATCGCCGGCAAATGCCCGAGTTCCGCCTCAATCTTGAGTAGCACCATCGGGATCGGCATCCGTTCCTTGTAGATCAGGGCGAAGGCCCGCCGCACGGCCTGGATCTCGACCGAGGGAATGCCCGCCCGGCGCATGCCAATCGTGTTCACGCCGCACACCCAGTTCACTTCCTGCATCACCCAGAATGGCGGGATATCCTTGCTGCTGGCCGAAGCACCACTCAGCAGCGCGAGCCGACCGACCCGGCAGAACTGATGGACGGCCGAGTTGCCGCTCAGAAGTGCGCGATCGCCAACTTCAACATGCCCAGCGATGACCGCGGAGTTAGCGAACATGCACTCGCTGCCGACCACACAATCATGTGCGACATGGCTACCGGCCATGAAAAGGTTTCGATTGCCGATCCGCGTGGTTCCCGTTCCCGGACCCGCGCCTTGCGGCATCCCCCGGTGCACCGTGACATGTTCGCGGAAGATGTTCCCTTCCCCAATAGCGACGGAAGTCGGCTCACCTTTGTAGCCCAGGTGTTGCGGTGCCCCACCCAGGACCACACCCGTGCCAATGTCGTTGTTTGGCCCAATCGTGAGCGGCCCCATCAGGTGGACATGCGGGCGGATGATCGTGTGGTCGCCAATCGTAACCGGCCCCTCGATCACGACATACGGGCCAACGGTGACCGAATCCGCAAGTTTCGCTTCTGGTGAAATCAATGCTGTCGGGTGAATGCGATCCGTATCACTTCGGAGCATGGCGGGCATCCTTTTCCAGCAGCCACGAGATCCCGGGTGGCCACAACTTAATCAGGAGATCGTTCCCGATACCAGCCCAAAATCACAGGCTCGCCTGGACGAATCACTTCTGACGATTCCGCGGAATTGGCTTCGTCGGTTGTGGTACTTTTGGGCACACAAACGGACCGCAATGGGGAAAGACTGATGAGGGTTAAACTCCGTCGCTTGCAACCGGCGGTGATCGCCAGATAATGAGAAGTGTTGTGCGTCCCGATTCATCCTGAGGTTCGGTAATGCTTGTCGGTTACCGCTGCTCGCAGGGCCATACGTGGGCTCCCGATCCCGGGGCTGCGCCTGCGTCGTGCCCAATCTGCGGCGATACGCTTGTGATGAGCGCGGACCCGACCGAACCGAAAGCGGCCCCGGCGTTCGTACTGTCCTTGCCACCGGGGCATCAGGTCCCGGGCGGGAAAGACCCGACACTGCCACCCGGTCAAATCACGCCTACGGGCAGCAAACCCGCTGCGACTACAAACCTCCCGTCATTTGCTTCTCTGGTGGGGATGCCAGCACCGGCGATAGCGATCGGGGCCAATCATGGCAGCATCGTACCTTTTGGTGAAGTGAGCGACACCCCAAACGAGCAATCGCTGCGGGCGGAATTCGCACCGCCAGAAGTCCCGGGCTACGAGATCCTCATGGAGTTGGGCCGCGGCGGTATGGGCGTGGTGTACAAGGCCGTTCAGAAGAATCTCAATCGGCCGGTGGCGTTGAAGATGATCCTGGCAGGCTCGCACGCTGGCCCGATCGAGCGTGAGCGCTTTCGCCGTGAGGCCGAGGCGGTCGCCACGCTCCAGAACCCACACATCGTGCAGATCTTTGAAATCGGCGAGGCGAGCGGGCACCTGTACCTGGCGCTCGAATTCGTGGATGGTGGCAGTTTGGCCCAGAGCCTGGTGACCGGCCCGTGGAAGGCGCACGCTGCCGCAGGGTTGGTCGAAACGCTGGCCCGTGCGGTGCATTACGCCCATACGCAAGATGTGGTGCACCGCGACCTCAAGCCCGGGAATGTGTTGTTGGCGTCCCGCAATCGAGAAGGGGCCGAGCCCGCTTCTGGCCCGGCGTCGCGGACCTCGCTGCCACGCTTCCCCAAGATTACCGACTTCGGACTCGCCAAACGGCTCAGTAGCGCCAACGATCCTGATCGCACCAAGACCGGTGCCGTGATGGGCACGCCGAGTTACATTGCGCCGGAACAGGCATCGGGGCGAACACGCGATGTGGGGCCGTCCGTTGATATCTACGCCTTGGGTGCGATCCTGTATGAGCTTCTCACCGGGCGGCCGCCGTTCATCGGTGAGACCCCGCTGGAGACGGTTCTGCAGGTCATGAATGACGATCCGGTTCCACCCAAGCGATTGCAACCGTCGGTACCGCGCGATCTGGAAACGATCTGTCTGAAGTGCCTTCACAAGAGCCACGCCAAGCGTTACGCCAGCGCCGATGCCCTGGGCGACGACTTGCTGCGGTTTCTCCATGGCGAACCGATCAAGGCCCGGCCACTCTCTGCCTGGGGTCGCGGAGTGAAGTGGGCTCGCCGCCATCCGTCCGTAACGATCCTGACAACAGCGACGATCCTGGCCACGGTCGCACTGCTCGGTGTGCTCTCGGTCGCGTATGCCCAGGTTCGGGAAGCCGTCACGCAGAAAGAATGGGAGGCCGATGCGTCGCGGAAGGCCCGTGCCGACGAGGAAGCACAACGCCACCGGGCGGAGGCTCTGGCCCGCGACAACGAACAGAAGCGCATCGAAGCAGATGAACGGAATGAGCAATTGCGCCGCGAGGCCGACCGAACCCGCCGCTCTGCATTCGCATTGCAACTGGCTCAGATTGCGGCGATGTGCGAGCGGAATCCCAAGCGAGCACAGGAACTCCTGGAAGATCCCAATCGGTGCCCGCCCGATTTGCGCGATTACACCTGGGCTTATCTCCGCCGACTCTGCCAGCGCGAAGAGCGCATCTATCGCGAGCATCAACCGAATGATCCCCTTCAAGCCGTGGCGTATTCACCCAATGGGTCGCTGGTGGCCACAGCGGGTGATGCGGGCGAAGTGCGCGTTTGGGATCCGCGGACCGGGCGAACCTGGGCCTTGCTCACCGGGCATGTGGGCCGCATTCTCGGGGTCGCCTTCAGCCCGGATGGTGGCGTGATCGCGGCCGCGGGTGCCGATCGCTCGATCTGTCTTTGGGAGCTCCCGGTCAAGATGCTCTCCGATGCGCGGCGTTTCGCCTCGTTTCTTCCCGCTGTCGAAGGCCGGATTCGCCCGCTCGCGTTACCGGCGACACTCGTGATCAGCGATGCGCACAACGATGAAGTGAACTGCGTCGCCTTCAGCCCGAACGGGCACTACCTCGTCAGCGGTGGCGAAGATGGCGTCTTGCGATGGTGGGATCTCAGCGGGTGGCGGGGAACGAATCCCGAAACAGCGATCGCGGGGGGGCTGGGTGTGGCGGGCACGGTTCTGGCACGGGCGAGCCTGTCGATCGATGGTCGGCCCGTTTGGGAATATCGGTCGATCCCCGCACATGCTGGCGGCGTGAAGTCGGTCGCCTTCGCCGCATCGGGCGTGAGCCTCGCTTCAGGTGGTAGCGACCGCACCGCCCGGGTCTGGGCACCCGACGGCGCGAACCTTATTCGCACGATTGGCAACCACGCCGATACTGTTCTGGCAGTCGCGTTATCGCCCGATGGAAAGATCCTGGCCGCCACGAATAACGCCGCCAATCCGACGGTTCGACTGATCAACACCGAAACTGGCCGCGACATCCGGCGTCTGATCGGACACACCTACGCGATTTACGCACTGGCAATTAGCGCCGAAGGAGATCTTCTCGCTTCGGCGGGGTTCGACAAGACGGTACGACTCTGGGATATCGAGGATGGCCAGGAACGCGGCCTGTTCAGTGGGCATGAGTTGCGCGTCAGCGGCGTCGTGTTTGCTCCCGATCGCAAAACGCTGATCTCGGTGGCAATGGATGGCGTGGCCCGCGTGTGGCACACAACCCCGCGAACCAACGAAACCGCCGAATTGCTCCGCGATTCCACCTTGACCACGGCAGCCATCTCGCACGCGGGAACAACCATCGTGGCAGGAGACGAACGCGGCCGGCTTGTCGGAGCGCGGACCGATTTCACTCTCTCCCGCCCCGGTGGATCAAACGCCAACCGTGCCACCAACAACACATTATTCCTGACGCCTGTGTTCAGTAATGATTTCCGTGGGCAAGCCATTCGCTCCACTGCGGCTTCTTCCGATGGCCAAATGATCTTCGCGTCGACCGATCAGGCGATTTATCTGTGGCGGAACTTGTACGGCCCCAATCGGCGGCCTGGTGCCAACCCCGGCTCCATGTTCAACCGCCCGGTGGCCCTAGTGGTTCCTCGCCCGGTGTACGCGATGACTGTCGATCCGACTGGCCGTTGGCTCGCAACGCTGGATCTCGAAGGCGTTCGCCTCTGGGATTTGTCGTTATTGCCAACAACGAATGAGCGCACCGAGCGGGTGGTTCAACCGCAGGGTCCGGGGCTCATTTTGCACGTGGCGGGTGGGCGAGAATTCGCCTTCAACTCCACGGGCACCCGCCTGGCCATCGGCATGGGGAAGGGAATCGAGGTGATCGATCGCACCGGTAAAGTGTTGGCCAAGGTTCCGATGGCCCATCCGAGCCGCATCGAGGCAGTGGCGTTCGGTGGGAGCGACGATGAACTCTTGGCTACGGGCGACGAGCAAGGATTGGTTCGCGTGTGGCACGTGAAGGCGGACGGATCGATCGAATTGCAAGCCGATCTCACGGGTCATACCGAAGCTGTCTATTCACTCGCGTTCAACCCGACCGGGCGAACACTCGCTTCTGCCGGGTCCGATCGCAACGTGGTACTCTGGGATCCGGTAACGGGCCAGGAGCGTGCCAGCCTGACGGGCCATGCCGACTGGGTGCTCCGGGCTCAATTCACTCCCGATGGTTCGGCACTCATCACCGTCGGCCGCGATGGGTCCGTGAAACGCTGGCGGGCCGATACCCGCCAGGACACAGCGGCTCAGGAAACTCCCGTGAAAGAACCGGCATTCCACAGCCGGCCCTGATTTCGACGCCACCCCGCCTGCTCGCTTCTACTTGTCGGATCGGAACTGGAGTAAGCCCATGCCTTCGGGGCGTGGTGTGTCGTCGGCCGGGCCGCTCCACGACTGCAACCCCTGGCCCGGAACGACACGCGACACATTCACCGCCCACACGCGGCCATGCGAGGGGCGATCGCTCGTCAACTCCGTGAGTGGAATCGCCAGTTCCGCAGTCCAGCCCGTGTCTGTGGAATGGAACGCGGCGAAGTACTTCGGATTCCAGCTCGTATCACCCCAGCAGTCTTCAGCGAGGCAACCCCGGTGATCGATCTGGAAGCGGTAATAGGTCTGATAGTCCCGATCCAGATCGAGCAGAATATCGACGCGATCATGGCCAGCCATGTTGGCATCACGGGTGCGTTTGGCGACCGGATCCACCTTGCAACCTGCGGGGTGCGCGCACGACACGGCGATGTACAAGAACTCGGCATCGAACGCGAATTTGGCTTCAGTTTGGTAAGCCGTTGTAGCCGTCTTGCTGTCGGTGCCCGCAACGGCACCGAGCGGCATCGGTTTGAGATCGCGCCAGCAAGCATCATCCAGTTTGCCATCGAGGAGTGGGCGAACCTCCGAGTGCCGGCACACGCCCGTCGTTTTGGGCTCGGTGTCAACCAGCGCACGATCGGTCATCCACAACTCCGCCGCCAGGCAGTCCCGCCACGGATCGACACCGCGAGCCATTGCCTTGGCACCGGGTGTGTTCTTGAAGTAATCGCGGACGACATTAATGGCCTCGGCGTGCTTCCCCACCTGGCGACGCGCCGCGAGGAAACAGAGCCACGCCGAAGGATCCTGGGCATACACCGGCCCGAACGCGGGAAGCTTCGATTCCAGATCGAGGCACGACTGGTGCCACTGGATAATCGCCTCCGGGCTGTGCATGCGGTATTCGTCCTCCAGAATCTGCGGTTTTCCAATGTTGCGAACGGAACCGCTGGTCGCGGTGATCTTGCCACCCATAGCAGCGTTGTCGAAGGTCACACTCTTGATCAGGAGCTTTTCCTTGATCTCGGTGCGTCGCCGGGCTTCGCTGCTGGCGTGATAGCGCAATAGCCAGCGGTAGCCCTCGATGGCCAGCGGATGGCCCGGATACTGCGTGGCGAGCAGCCCGAACACCTCGCGTGCCTCGGCCCATTTCCCATCACGGACAAACCGGTTGGCGACGGCATACGTCGTGCGTGCAGCCATGTCGTCGGGAAGGTTCTTCAACTCGGGGCTGAGCATCGCGATCATTTTGTTGCTTCCGGCGATTTCCAGATCGTTGACGGTCGCGAGCGTTTGCAACCGGTGGCGCGTTTGCGCGGCCTTCTTCTTCTCTTGGGCGGTTGCGGGATCGGTTGCACCCAGGCCCTGGGGGCGACGGGCAGCGCCACCACGGGCCAGAATGATTCCCTCCATCAAGCCAGGCTGTTTCTCTGCGTCAACGAGTCGGTGCGAGACCAGTGTGAAGGCACGCCGATCCACGATGGCCGTGTCGTCGGCCAAAATGCGCGAAGCCTGTTCGGCGAAATCGCGGGGGGAGTCGTCCAACCCCAAGAGGTACGTGGATTGATCCAGCAGCACCGGCGCGCCCTTGAACTGCGGCGTCAGTGCGTACAGTTTTTTGGCCGCCCAGGGCTTCAAGCCCAGAGTGGTGATTTGCTCCGGAAAGCAGGTCGGGTCGGCCGCTTGTTTGAACGCTTCCTTTGCAGCGTGCAGAGCCAGTGCATCCGCGGCTGATCCGTGCTCGTTCACGGAATCAGTCAGAATCACTTCCGGTTGCCAGGTTCGGATGGCGAGCACGGTTTGCCGAAGCAACTGATCGGCAGCCTTTCCACCATGAATGGTGTCCCACGTTGCCAGGAGTTCGCGCGGTGCAAGCCCTGCGGCGTGTGCGGCAACGGGAAAGGCCCAACCGCCATCGCCGCTGGCACCCCCGGCTT
>JBGTAO010000313.1:0-3676 GCA_041749835.1 Gemmata sp.
TCGGCTGAAACGCACCGGTGCGCGATGGCGAGCGGAGCGGGTCGGGCCGTTCGTGGAACTACTCGCCCTGTGCGACACCGCAGAATGGAGTGAACACTGGAAGGTGCCCGCCGCGTAGTGCCTACTTCGAAAGGCACACCCACTGACTTGGGTCAACACGAAAAAGGATAATGGGGTCCGTGGGAGTTTCAGTTAGTGGCCCTATGATCGCACCATTTTGCTTGCTCGAAATGGTACGTGTGCGATGTTTTTCAGCCCACGGGCCACCATTGCCGTGCAACAGATCAGAGAGCATTCACGAAAGCGGCTGGTCCGTAGGAATCGGCACTTTCAACCTACCGGCGCGGCCCCAGCGACCGAGTCGCACATCACATTCCTCGACCTGGCCGGCGAGCGGGTCATGATCAGGAATTCCCAGCAAGACTCGGCATCTCGGATTGCGTCTGGTAAGATCTTGGAAGGGAAGGTGCAGTTACTGGAATCGATATTCCATTGCACCCTGCGATAGTCCCGGTTTGTCCCACCCCAATTGACCCACCTTGGCACACGGCCAGATTTTCGACACGCATTCAGAACGGTTCCGTCACGGGTTGTCGTATTCCGGATCACTTGCAACTCATTCGAAGCCAGGTCCGAGGAGAGGCGATGCTGCGAATTTTGGGCTCGAATAAACGATTCTGCGATGGGTTCACGCGGCGCGATCTCCTGCAGGTCGGCGCACTCGCTCCACTCGGGCTTACAACTGCGGGATGGTCACAAGCACGAACTGCGGGGCCAGGCGGTGCTACCACGAGTTGCTTTGGATCGGCCAAGCGTTGCATCTTGCTCTACCTCTGGGGATCGCCCAGCCAATTAGATACCCTCGACCCGAAGCCCGATGCACCCGTTGAAGTGCGTGGTGAGTTTCGAGCCATCTCCACGGCACTCCCTGGCGTGCGAATCAGCGAACTCCTTCCACGCACAGCTCGACTCCTGAACCGGGTCACTGTACTCCGGTCGCTGACACACCCGTACCCTGTCCATGGGACAGCATTCGCAACGACCGGCATCGCAACCACCGATATCCCACTTGAAAGCAATGCACGCGACGGACGCCATTGGCCTTACATCGGCTCAGTCGTCGATTATCTCGCCGAACGAGCCGACCCACGACCACCGACAGTTCCCCGTAACTTCGGGCTGCCCTTCCCCTTTGGTTCGCGGCGCGGTCCGCCTCGATCCGGGCCATTCGGTGGATTTCTCGGTCCTGCGTACGATACCGTCTGGTCGGAGTTCCGGGCCAAGGGTGTCGGTACTGTGCTACGCGATTCGGGCATCCCGGGTATTCCTCCCACAAACGTGGCAGACCCGTACGCAGGAATTCTTCCCGGCGATCGCTTTGAGTCCAGCGCGCCCGTGGAAGGGTTGACACTGGACCGCTTGAATGGTCGATCGTCACTCTTGAAACAGCTCGATAACGCCCAGCGGACATTCGACAACTCCACCAACAGCACCACGTTCAACCGGCATCAAGCACTCGCCTTCTCGGTCCTGACTTCTGGCAAACTCAGCACTGCGCTCGATGTGCAACGCGAACCGGAAAAGCTGCGTGATCGGTACGGGATGACCTTGTTTGGGCAGTCGTGTCTGGCTGCGCGGCGCTTGCTGGAAGCTGGGGGCAAATTCGTTACGGTCTGTTGGGACGAATACGGGCTGGTCAACACCGGCTGGGACACACACGTTCACATGCAATCGCGCCTCAAGAACGAACTCGGGCCGGGACTGGACAACGCCTTTGCCACGTTACTGGAGGACCTTGATTCACGAGGCATGCTGAAGGATACGGCGGTCGTCGTTCTCAGTGAGCATGGCCGAACGCCGCAGATCCAGAAAGTAGCGGGTGGCGGTCGAGATCACTGGTCCCGTGCCTACTCAGCGATGTTCGCGGGTGCCGGCTTCGCCGAGGGGCGAGTCGTGGGGAGTACCGATCGCATTGCCAGCGATGTCTCGGAGACGCCGTTCTCGCCCAAGGATGTCGTGGCGACGCTATTCCATTTACTCGGAATCGACCCACAGGCCGAGATCCAGGATCGTTTGGGCCGCCCCTACCCGATTGGCGGTACCGGGCGCGTTCGTGCTGAACTTCTGAGGTGATACCGAACGCAGACAGTGGTTGAGACGGGCGACTGCAAACTGCATTCGAGAATGGCATCGGTACCTGGGAGCGAACAGCAAGAATGTGGACCGCTATTACATCGGCCATTACACTCTCCGCGGGAATCATTTCTTTGCTTACGCGGTGAAAGATGAGATCCTGAAGTGGCTCGCCCCCAAGCCACCCGCCTACCAGAACGAACGCGAAGCCGTGATTCGTTTCAAAGGCTACCTACCCGGCTAACCCGACATGGCCTCAGCCGGAATCGCCACCAGGACTCTGCCCATGCCAGCGCATTCACGCCGCAAATGGAACGCCTGCCCCGGCCCCACAAGACGCGAACTGCTCCGCGTCGGCGGGTTGTCTGCTCTGGGGCTCTCGTTGCCGCAGGTGCTCCGTGCCCGGGAGAGTTCGCCCGCACGCAGTGCCTCCGCTAAGAATTGCATCGTGTTGTTTCTGATCGGTGGCCCACCTCAACATTCCACTTGGGATCCCAAGCCCGATGCGACAAAAGAGGTACGCGGCGAATTTGAACCAATCCAGACCAATGTGCCCGGCATCACGATCAGCTCACTCTTCCCACAACTGTCGCGGCACGCCGAGAAGTTGTGCCTGTTGCGAGCAGTCGCAACCGACGACAACGCGCACTCGTCGAGTGGCTATACCATGCTCACCGGTGTGCCGCATGCTCCGTTAAACGCGGAGGGTGTGAACCCGGGGCCGCCGAACGATCACCCATACCTGGGCGCGGTTGTTCGAAAACTGCGTGGCGATCGCGGTGGATTACCCGGAGCCGTGCGGCTACCCACTCACATCTACAACACCGATAACTCGGTCTGGCCGGGGCAAGACGGTGGCTTCCTCGGCCGCAATAGCGACCCCTGGCTCTTTCGCTGCGAACCGGCTTCGCCCAGCTTTCGAATCCCCGAGTTGACCCTGGCATCCGATGTTCCCCTCGATCGCCTCGCCCAGCGGCGCGATCTCTTCCGTCAACTGGATCGCGGGATCGCCACCGGGGCCGAGTCGGTTCGCGGTCCATCCACTCGCTATACCGAACAAGCCTTTAACCTCCTGAGTTCACAAGCGGCACGTGCGGCGTTCGATCTGGGCCGCGAATCACCCCAGTTACGCGATGCGTACGGACGGAGCCAGTTTGGGCAGAGTTGTTTGCTGGCACGACGGCTGGTGGAAGCCGGCGTGGGTCTCGTGCATGTCAACTGGTTCCGCGGGCCGGAAGAGCCCTCCGATTCCCCGGTCTGGGATTCCCACGTCAACGAGACGAAGCGACTGAAAACCGTGCTCGGCCCACCGGCCGATCGTGCCATTTCGGCCCTTCTCTCGGACCTCGAAGACCGTGGGCTCCTTGAGAGCACCCTGGTGATGTGCCTTGCGGAGTTTGGTCGAAAGAATCCATGCAAGCCGTGTGCGTTATGCTGAAGGGTGATCGCCCTTCACGATTTGGAGGCTTGCGATGTCCACGACAACAGACACCATTCTGGCCATCGATCTCGGACGACACAAGAGCGTCGCCTGCATTTACAA
>JBGTAO010000314.1:0-2961 GCA_041749835.1 Gemmata sp.
GTCGCTTCACCAGTAACTCGGCCTGGGTGCCTTTGCCGCTGCCCGGAGGTCCGACCAGCACAAGTCGCATGAACTGCCCGCCTACTTCCGGGTCACCCGGTCCGGATGGCCGCACCGTGGGAGATAGTCATCATTCCTTCACAACGTCCGTATTGTCTGCCACACCCGCTCGAACAACAAGGGTGGTAAGAACAGAAAGACCCATCCGGATACGCAGCGGATGGACCGAAGTGGTGCCACTGGTCCTTATTCGTCGGTCAGGCCGGGGTAGTTCCGCATCACGAGGTGGCTGTTAATCTTTTGGACAAGATCCAGTGCCACACTGATGACGATCAGCAACCCGGTGCCACCATAGAAGCTCGCAACTTCCGCCGGGATGTTTAGCTCGCTGGAGATGACGTTCGGGATGATGGCAATCACCGCCAGGAACGCCGCACCCACATACGTAATTCGCATCAGTACCCTTTCCAGGTAATCCGCAGTCCGTTTACCGGGGCGATAGCCTGGAATGAAGCTCCCGTGATCCTTAAGGTTGTCGGCGATCTCTTTTGGGTTGAAGGTGATCGCAACCCAAAAATAGGTGAAGACATAGATCAGGACAATGTACAGGATGTTGTAGAGCCAGCCGGTGTGATTCTGGAAGGTATTCGAAAGCGTTCCCGCCCAACTCAATTGCCCATCGGAGAGACTGTACAGAAGGTTGAAGAAGAACCAGGGCAGGATCAAGAGCGTGCTGGCGAAGATCACGGGCATGACGCCGGCTGCGTTCACTTTCACGGGCAAGAACTGCCGGGTTCCACCGTAAACACGGCGACCGCGCACATGCTTGGCACTCTGGGTCGGGATTCGGCGCTGGGCCTTGGTCATGGCAATCACGCCCACGACCACCGCAATGAACAAGAAGGCCAGCACCAAGAGTTTCTCGAAGCTAATATCTCCCGTCGCACCACCGAGTGTGAAGATCGATTCTTTCAGCTTCCCGGTTGTGCTATCCATGAGTAGCGATGTCGTGGCAGCCGGAATTCGGGCCACAATGCCGGCCATGATGATGAGCGAGATTCCGTTGCCGATGCCGTACTCGTCGATCTGTTCGCCGACCCACATCAGGAAGACGGTACCGGTGGTCATGGTGATGATGGCGGAAAAGCCGAACCACCAGAGATTGATGCCCTCCGCGTACCCTGCCGCAGCGAGCCCCATGCCCTCCGAGCCTTCGGGGCGCATGATAGTCTGCACAAAGATCAACGACTGGATCATGCAAATCGGCACGGTGAGGTAGCGCGTGATCTCGTTGAGCTTCTTGCGGCCACTCTCACCTTCTTTGCGCAATCGCTCCAGCGAAGGGAGCACACCGCTGGCCAAAAGCTGGATGATGATGGACGCCGAGATGTAGGGCATGATGCCGAGCGCGAAGATGCTGGCCTGGCTGAGGTTACCACCCGAGAACATCGACACGAAGCCGAGCACCTGGCCGAGCGCACCTGTCTGGGCTTGTTGCATCTTTTCGGCCATCTTCGCATGATCGACCATGGGCAGCGGCACAAAGAAGCCGATGCGATAGATCGCCAGGAAGATCAGGGTGATAAAGATCTTCTTGCGGAGTTCCGGGATGCGGAAGATGATGAAGAGTTGTTCGGGTGCCACGCCGAGAATCGTGGACGCGGCTCCGAAGAGAACCAGCGTCCAGGCGAGCGAAGACGAACCACCGTAGGAGAACGTCGCGATCCCGCCGATGAGGCTGAGTACGCCAGCGAACAGAGCTGCAGAGCGCAAGGTCATGCGAGAATCCTTCAGGCGGGGCAGCGGTTCGTCCCCGACGCGGAGATGAGCGGGTGAAGGTTCTCCCGCTCCGCAGTGCGTCGCGGGCTGAACGGGCCGCTGTGATCAACTCAGCTTGTCTTGGGCTCTTTCTGGGCGTTTGCCGCCGCCACTATTGCTTTCTTCTTTGAACCCATCTTGTTCTTCACCACCAGCTTGGGCTTCGGGAGCAGTTCGCAGGTTCCGCCGGCCTTTTCGATCTTCTCTTTGGCCGTCTTGGTGAAGTGATTGGCCCGAACGACCAACTTCTTGGTCAACTCGCCATCACCGAGAATGCGCAGGCCATCGAAGGTGCCGACGACCAGGCGCTTGCCCTTGAGCGCGGCCATGTTCACGACACTGGTTGTATCGAACTGATCGAGATCGCCCACGTTGACGATCGCGTAGTCCTTCTGCCAAGTCGCCTGGTTGAAACCGCGCTTCGGGAAGCGGCGATACAGCGGCATCTGTCCGCCTTCGAACAACCCGCTGGGCAGGCGAGCACCTGCGCTGGCGTACTGGCCCTTGTGACCCAAGCCGGAGGTTTTCCCCTGACCCGAGCCGATACCACGGCCGACACGGCGCTTGAGTTTGCGCTTGGCGATACCCGTTGAGACGTTGGTAAGGTCCATTAGATTGCCACCCCCCGCAACGCGACCACTTCTTCCTTGGTCCGCAATTGAAGCAGACCGTTGATAGTGGCTTTTACAAGGTTGAGCGGATTGGTGCTACCATGCACCTTGGTGAGAATGTTCGTGATGCCACAAGCCTGGAGCACCTCGCGAACGCCGGGGCCGGCTTTCACGCCAGTACCTGGGCCGGCGGGAACCAAGATCACGCGACTCGCGCCGTACTTGCCGATCACGCGGTGGGGTATGGTGTTACCCCGCAGCGAGATCTTCTTTTGCCGTTGAACGTTCCCCTCACCTTCCTTGATGGCCTTTTCAACAGCCGGGGGAACTTCGTTGGCCTTACCGTAGCCGTAAGCGACCTTGCCCTTGCGGTCACCGACGACGACAAGTGCATTGAAGCTGAAGCGGCGGCCACCTTTGACCACGCAGGCACTTCGTCGAATCTTGACGACGTAATCGACCAGCGCATTATCTCGCGAGTCGGATTCGCCTCTATCCCGTCGCTCACGCGCCATTGCTCGTTCCTCGGCCC